>DASTPO010000069.1:0-4023 GCA_035762225.1 Candidatus Angelobacter sp. | reverse complement strand
AAAGGCGCTCTGCAGGAGGAACAGCTTTTCCCGGTAGCGGAGCACGATACAGCGAGGAACGTCATAGAACTCTGCGTATCGGAATGGCGTCATCTGGTTCATGGACTATTCTACTCGTCACGAGTAGGAGCCGCCTTGGTTTGGAATCTCGGATCGGAAGAGACCAAAATGATACGTTTGTCGCTTTTGAAAACCGGGGATGCGCGCATTCGTACCAAATAGCCAGAAACCGTGACGTCTGTCTCCAGTTTTCAATGGCTCTCGCGATTTCGCGGCTATTGTCAATTTTCAATCGCTTCGGAGAAGAAGCCCCACCCATCGTTGTGCCCTTCCCAACGGTCTGCGGCCGATTGAAGTTCGTTCTCGAAATCAGTGATTCCTTCATAGGTGGGCACCATGTGCTTAACGACAATTACATTCCAGGGGAGCTCCCGTTCTGGTTCAGTCTCTTCGACCGAAACCGCATAACCTAATTCACGAAAGTGTTCTGCAAATTGTCCTGCCGACCTTCCCTGCGCGAAAATGACGGTGAAATCGATATTGCGGGCTTTAGTCAAATCCTTACCTTGCGCGGCTATCCGTCGAAGCACGATTCCATTGGCGTCTTCTGGGTAAATCATAGAATGGCATCCTTCTGTTAGTTATTTCAGGAGCGGAGAGGCAGACCTATCCAAAAGCGACGCGTTTCCTACGCGTTCATCACAGCACAGCCGCAGGCTCTTCACGCGCCTCCGGCACTCAGCACACTCCTGGCGGAAAGAACGATGGGATCGGTTCTTACTTAGCACCTTGTATTTGCCCGCTCTCAGAACGTAGCAGGGCAGCAATAGATCGGGCTGCAGAATGTCTCTAGGAGCGCCTTCTAAGACACGTAGCGCGTCGGTCGGCGGCAACGGCCTCCCGGACTCATCCACGTTCTCAATCTGGGCAAGGCTGCTTAGGGTTTCATCGCAATTGGGTTCTCGGCCGGCCCGCAACTCGTACAGCTTCGAGTGATCAAAGAAGCTATCGGGTGGCGGCCCTTGAGATTTGAAGAAGGTATAAGACACCTTCACCGGCATAATGGCGCCCCCGCTCTTCTCAACGCCGAAGATGAACGTTGTATATTTTGGACCGAGTCCAGCACCAAACACTAACGATCCCACATCAGCGAGCACACGTCCCACTATGGGAGCTGTCTTCTCGGTGCTTTCCTTGCGCGGTGATGTGTCCTGCGTCGACGAGTTCATGGATATTAAAGTACTCATCAGCAAAAGCGTCAATCCTCGCAACAAGCACGTTTCCCTGCTTTTGTTTTGGTGGAACAAAGGTCACCCCCTCAGCATCGCCAAAAAAACAAGAACGTTCGCGGCAATCAGGATTTGAGTGCTCAAAACCGACCGCAGACCGCGCGAAAACAATTTCCTTTGCAAGCCTATCCCCGATTTTTGGATCGAGACATCTTGGCCGCTTTGTCTCCATTCCTCTTTCTCGATTTTATACGTCTTTAACCATGTGCACCCCGCACCGTGCCAGAGCCATGCCTCCAAGTCAGCGACCCAGAAACTCTCCGAAAGTCAGGAAGGCACCGCAAAGGCACAGTGCGTAGCTCACGACGAAGCCACGACGCTTAATCACCAGAACCAGACCGCTGAATAAAACACCCAACAGCCCAAACGTGAGGAAATCAAAAAGCACCTTATATGCATTTACAGACATCCGGCTCTCGATGAAACCTGCGAGCAAAAGTAGCACTGAGGTTCCTAACGCAAAAAACAGAAGGAGTGTGTAAGTTCGAAACCAGACTCTTCCAATAGCTGCTTGCTTTCTCGATTTCTCTATGATCACCGCAGTGATCAGGCCGCCGAGCAAAGTCAGCATTCCGATAGCAAGAACGACATATGCTTTCATTGTGGTTCCTTTTTGTTCTTTCCGGGGTGCCTCCAGCCTTACTTCTTCGCCCTGGCGGTGCTGCTGCGGATCTTGCGCGCATGATCGAGCACAATCACTGCTCCCACCCACACCGTTGCGGCCAGATATCCGGCCAGAACGTCACTTGGATAATGGACTCCCAGATAAATGCGGGAAAGTCCAATGGCCATGATCAGCAGCACGGCGACGGTCCAAAGCAAAACCTTCCACGGCGTGGACTTGATGCGCGCGCTCAACAGGCCTGCCATCACGCCATAAAAGCACAGCGACCCCAGAGCGTGGCCGCTGGGAAAGCTGTAAGTATGCGGTGAGACTCCAAAAAATGCCGATGGCCGCTGGCGGTGGTAGGCGTACTTCAACGTGAGGTCGAGCGTCAGCGAGCCGGTCATGGCCACGGCACGCCATACCGCGGCGCGCCGCCAGCGCAGCCAGGCAAACACCAGGAACGCCACCACCAATTCGACAATCAGGATGTTGTAGCCCATGAGCGAAACGGCGTTCATCACTCGGGTCATGCCGGGCGAGGCAAACTGATGGACCCAGCCCCGGATGGCGGCGTCAAAACGAAATGTATCGCCTTGCAGGATCTCCCTGCCCAGCCACGCGAACAAAAACAATGAAAGAACCGAGGCTGCCAGGCTGATGACGATTGCGGTCTCAAAGAACACCGTAGGCTTTGGCGCCTGTTCCGGACCGGCCACCTGAACATGCTTCTCAGCCATGGCGCGTCCTGGCTTTCGCGGCTGTGAGCGAAGCGATCAGTGTGTCCAGTTTGGCCAGCAGCGCGCCGTTGCCGTTGCGAGGATAGGCTTTCAGGTTCTCGGAATAGACCGGCAGGTTGAACAGGAAAGATTCAACTTTCTCCTTGTCCAGCTCTTCCCACCATGCCCCATAGCCCAGCTTGTCGACATAAAAGGCGTTGAAGGTCTGCTCGAACTGGTTCTGCACCGGAACCGCCAGGTACGGCTTACCCAGGTGCAGCGCCTCGCTGACCAGTGAGAACCCGGCGTTCGCGATGACCGCGCCGGCTCCGGTAAGGTCCTGGAGAAAGCCGGTCATGCTCGGCTTCTTGAACAGAATATTGCCCTCCTGCCCTTCGCAGCCGAAGCCGTAGGCAATGAATTTATAGCGGACCTGGCGCAGCAGCGCAGCCAGGTCTTTCGACGGCGAGGTCACGTACACCACAGCGTAGTCGCCCTGCCGGGGCTTCGCGGCCAGCACTTCCTGGCGCAGGATCGGTGGAAACAGAAACGTGTTGCGCCGCTTTACCGGCGCGGGAAAGAACGAGAGGACAAAGTAGGCATCGGCGTGCGGCGTCATCATCCGGGTGACCACCTTAACCGCGGCTGCGTCACGGCGGAAGCCGTGCGGCATCGAAACTTTGGTGTTGGTGATCGCGTGCTGGTTGTCGATGGCGATGACCGGCAGCTTCTTGCGGTGCGCGACGTGGCAGGTAAGCGGCTCAAAATCGGTGACTACGAGTTGAATGTTCTCATCATCCACCAGGCGCGCAAGCTGCCTGTTGCTCCGTGCCACGCGCGGGGCCTTCAGCAGGTTCGCTGCCAGCGTCCGTTTGTAACGCACGCGATTGTTGACGTAGGTGATGGTAAGTCCTGAAATTTCCGTTACCGGGAAACTTTCTCTCAGGTTGCGCAACCCGCGGTCAAACGAAACGATATGCACCGTGTGGCCCTGCTCCCGCAGGTGCGAGATGACCTCCTTGGCCCGGGTGGAATGACCGGAGCCTTCGCCGTTGACGCCGTAAAGGATGTTGGCCATGGTCTATTGCAGGAACAAAGGTGACCACCGAAGTATATCGTTCATGGGATCAGGAGTTGAATTCGGGAGTCAGGCGGGCGCTTGAATGGCCTTGGCGCGCAATTTGGCCAGTGAACTCAGGCCGCGCAGCACGCGATTGAAGTGGTCCGGGTTCCGGCTGACGAATTTCAGGCGGCTGCCCCGGCCAAGATAGGATTCAGGGTTGCAGCGTTCCAGTTCCTGCCAGAACCATTTCTGCATGCGGCGCAGATCAAACGCGCTGCCGCTGCGCGAGTACACAGCTTGCGCTGGCCCCAGAGTGAACCAATCGAACTTCACGAAAACCTTGTAGTC
>DASTPO010000068.1:0-12699 GCA_035762225.1 Candidatus Angelobacter sp. | reverse complement strand
AAGGTGCACAGAAATCCTTTTCAAAGCCAAATAAAAAAGGCCCTGACTCTGCAGGGCCAATTACAAAGTTATTCAAGTAGGCTTTTATGCTCTCGCCGGATCACCCTTTTCCGTGTTCACGCCCAGATCGGCAAAGGCTTTTTGCGCCTTCTTGGGATCGAATTTGCCGTCGCGGGCCAAACGGGACAGGGCTGCGGTGGCAATGGATTCAGCGTTGACCTCAAAGTGCCGGCGCAGGTGCTCGCGATTATCGCTGCGGCCGAATCCGTCCGTGCCCAGCGTTACCAGGCGCGTACCCAGCCACGGAGCAAGCTGGTCGGGAATGGCTTTCATATAATCAGAAGCAGCCACAAGCGGTCCTTCAGCCTTGTCCAACGCGGTGAGGATGTACGGCGTCTTTGGCTTCTCCGCCGGATGCAACCGGTTCCAGCGATCAACCGCCAGCGCGTCGCGGCGCAGTTCGTTGTAGCTGGTAACGCTCCATACATCGGCCTTCACGCTGTATTTCTCCGCCAGGATCTGCTGCGCCCTGATGGCTTCATTGAGGATTGGTCCACTGCCGAGCAGATGCACGTCCGCTTTCTTGCCTTCAGCGGCCTTGAACTTATAAATGCCCTTGATGATTCCTTCTTCCACGCCTTTGGGCATCTCCGGCATCGGATAATCTTCGTTGTAAAGCATGATGTAGTAGAAGCGGTCTTCGCCTTCCTGGTACATGCGGCGAATTCCGTCCTGGATGATCACCGCAGTCTCGAACACATACGCGGGATCGTAAATAGCGCACGTTGGCACGCTGCTGGCAACCAGGGTGCTGTGTCCGTCCTGATGTTGCAGGCCTTCACCGGCCAGCGTGGTGCGGCCGGCGGTGCCGCCCATCAGGAAGCCTTTGCCGCGCGCATCGGCAAACGCCCAGATCAGGTCGCCCACGCGCTGAAAGCCGAACATGGAATAGTAGGTAAAGAAGGGAATTGCGGGTACGCGATAATTCGAATATGCAGTGCCGGCGGCGGTCATGGAGGCCATGGAGCCGGCCTCAGTGATTCCTTCTTCCAGGATCTGCCCGTCTTTGGCTTCGCGATAGTACAGCAGCATATCGACATCGTGCGGCTTATAAAGCTGGCCCTGGCTGGCGTAGATGCCGACCTGCCGGATGATTGATTCCATGCCGAAGGTGCGGGCCTCGTCAGGGATAATGGGAACCACCAGCTTGCCCACCTTGGGATCTTTCATCAGGTTGCGCAGCATGCTGACAAAGCCCATGGTTGTGGAGACCGCGCGGCCTTTTGAGCCTTCCAGTGATTCCTTGAACGTTTCGAGCGACGGTGCTTCGAACCCACGGACACCCCTGCGGGCGTCACGCTTGGGCATGTATCCACCCAGAGCTTTGCGGCGCTCCTGCATGTATTGGATTTCCGGGCTGTCATCCGGCGGCCGATATGGTGCACCTTCTTTTGCCGCTTTGTCAGGAATCGGAATCTCGAAGCGTGAGCGGAACGCAGTGAGCGCTTCATCAGTCATCTTCTTTTCCTGGTGCGTGGCGTTGCGCGCCTGGGCTGAGCCCAGACCATAGCCTTTAATGGTCTTGGCCAGGATCACCGTTGGGCCGCCCTTGTGTTCGACTGCGCGCTTGTAGGCGTTGTAAACCTTTTGTGGATCCAGGCCGCCGCGCTGCAAGTGGAAGATCTCGTCGTCACTCATGTCGGCAACCAGCGCCGCCGTCTCCGGATACTTGCCAAAGAATTCCTTCCTCACGTACGCGCCATCTTTGGCCTTGAAGGCCTGGTATTCGCCGTCCACGCATTCTTCCATGCGCTTCAGCAGCATGCCGGAATGGTCGCGGGCCAGAAGATCGTCCCAGCCGGAACCCCAGATTACCTTGATCACGTTCCAGCCGGCGCCGCGGAATGCCGACTCCAGCTCATTGATGATCTTGCCATTGCCGCGCACCGGGCCATCCAGCCGCTGGAGGTTGCAATTGACCACAAAGATGAGATTGTCGAGCTTTTCCCGCGAAGCCAGCGTGAGCTGCGAGCCGAGGACTTCAGGCTCATCGGTTTCACCGTCGCCAATAAATGCCCAGACCTTGCGCGGAGTTTTGTTGATCAGTCCGCGATTCTCCAGATAGCGCATGAAGCGCGCCTGATAGATGGCGTTCAGCGGGCCCAGTCCCATGGAGACAGTGGGGAAGCGCCAGAACTCGGGCATGAGCCAGGGATGCGGGTAAGACGATAGTCCCGGCTTGTCGCGCAACTCGTGGCGATAATTTTCTACCTGCTCCTGGCTGATGCGGCCTTCAAGAAAGGCGCGCGCGTAAACGCCGGGCGAAGCGTGGCCCTGAAAATAGACGAAATCGCCGGGATCTTCGCCGTAATTAGCGTGAAAGAAATGGTTGTAGCCCACTTCCAGCAGCGTCGCCAGAGAAGAGTAGGTGGAGATATGCCCGCCGATACCCGGATCTTTTTTGTTCTGGCGATGCACCATGGCCATCGCGTTCCAGCGAATCAGGCTCTTAACGCGGCGCTCAATTGCGCGATCACCCGGATACGGCGCTTCTTCCTCGACTGGAATGGTATTGATATAAGGGGTATTCAGCTGGACTGGAACATCCACCCCGGCCTGGCGAGCGCGGCGGGTAAGCGCGTCCAGTAGGCGGGTTCCCTGGCCAGGACCTTCCTGGTCGATGACTTCGTCAAACGCTTCAATCCACTCTAGGATTTCCTCGTGATCGGGTTCAATGGCTGCGGCAGGCTTTGCATTCATCTCTATAGTATGACGCGAAAGACGCGCAATTTCCACCCGCAGGCGGGCCGCTACTCAGGAAGAGCCGGTCCGCTCCAGAAAAGATGAAATCGGCGGCGGAGAGGTAGTGCCGTCAAGGGAATAGACGTGATCAAAATTACGGTTGGATTGGCTTGGATGCTCTGATGAGGCAGCTTCATTCAGCTCTCGCTCGAAACTGGCAACCGTAGTGCGCTGCCATTCATCCGACCACAGGCTTCTGCGCCGCAGGTATTGCTCCATGAATGTGATTGGATCCGAAGATGCTTCTTTCCCGTCTCCCGGAGACGGATGTGCGGAATGATCGCCCGGCATCAGGCATTCAATCAGTGACGGTCCATGCCCCGCGCGAGCACGGCGCACTGCTTCCTGGACCACACGGAAAATCGCGACCGCGTCAACTCCATCCACCAGGATCCTTGGAACGTGAGGTGTCTCTGCGTTTCCGTCATGCGACGTGAACTGCGCTTCAACCGCCGCCGACCCGGAGAGAGAATTGCTTTCAATCAGACAGACCAGCGGCAATTTGTGCTTTGCGGCCAGAACCAGACTGTCATGATGAAACTCGATCGCTCCGGTGTCCTCGCCGGGAAATACCAGTGCTACCTTGCCGGTGTCTTTCATGGCCGGCGCCAATGTCATTCCGGTGGCCATGCTCAGCTGAGCAGCCGAACCATTGGCGTGGTTCTGGGCCGTAGAAGTGTTGGCCGCGGTGTCCTGTGCAGCAAGCGCCTGTGACAAGATCGAATGCAGCGGGGTTCCTCGCACAAAGCTGGCAAGAAAGCCGTCTTTCGCCATGGCAATCGCGTCGTCCGGCAGAAGGTGAGCGGCAGCGCCCACCAGCACTGCTTCGCGACCCGGCTCGGTTGTGGTACCCGTCCGGGAAAGAGTCTGCACTTTCTTGCCCAGCATGCGGCATTTCACCATGCTGGAATAAAGTTCTCTTAGTTTTTGTGGATTCAGAACGGGCAGGACCGCTATCTCATCCTTATCAGACTGTCCACGCTTCGCTGTCGTCTTGGCGGGCTTCGGCCTGGGGCTGGGAGGCTTGGTGGTGCGCTTCTTTTTGTCTTTGACGGCCATGCTGTTATGTGGGCGAGAGTTATTCTAGCGCATCAGCGCGCAATGCCGACGCAATGCAAACCACAATTACGATTTCTTAACGATGATCCTGCGTTGTTATCTGGGCCAAAGAGCGAGGGCAAATCAATGTCCATTCTTTGTTCCCGGTTTTCAACAGTTCGGTGAAAAACAATGTGGAAAAACCATTGAGTACTGAAGTAACCCAACCTGCGCTGCGTGTTTTCACGCTTTGCACACCATCCGGTGCGATTGTTAACGGCTGATAAATTTTTCATCGCGCAGAAAAATTAAACGGTCTCTTAAGAAAAAGCATTGCATCTCGATTCGTTCGCGGCTATGATGACGCTCCGCAATCCAGAAAACATCGCATGTCGAGCGATCATGTTTCACTGCGATCGCAACCATGCGTCGTACGAAGTCCGCCAGGGTCCAGCGCGTGGTGCGGCTTGAAATTACCCCTTTGTAGCAGGCTGTTTTCGAAGCGCGTGATTCTGATTCCTCCAGGCAGACTCCAACCATACAATTGATGTGATGAAGGTCCGGATTGACAAGCTGCTGGTCGAACGAGGCATGGTTCCATCGCGTGAACGCGCGCAAGCCATGGTGCTCTCCGGCCGCGTGCTGGTCAATGAACAGAAAATCGAGAAGGCAGGCACCAGCGTGGATCCGGACGCACAAATCCGTTTGCTCGGCGCCGATCTGAAGTACGTGGGCCGGGGCGGTCTCAAACTGGAAGCGGCCCTGGCGAAGTGGAAGATCGATCTCACCGGACGTACTTGCCTTGATGTGGGCGCGTCCACGGGCGGATTCACCGACTGCATGCTGCAGCACAGCGCAAGCGAGGTGATCGCGGTGGATACCGGCTATGGGCAGATTGCAGCGAAGCTGCGCGCCGATACGCGAGTGAAGCTTCTAGAGAAGACCAACGCGCGCTACCTCACGGCAGAGAACCTGGCGCAGGTGGGAGCCGGCGCGCCGATCACATTTCTCGCCATCGACGTCTCCTTCATCTCTGTTACACTCGTCCTCCCGGCGGTGCTGGAGTCGGCTTTTGCCTCATCGCCGGCGGAGCGGAGCGAGGGCGTGGTGCTGATTAAGCCCCAATTTGAGGTAGGACGCGAGCTGGTGGGCAAGGGTGGGATTGTCCGCGACGAACAGGCGCAACAGGGCGCGATCCTGAAAGTTTGTCAGGCAGTGGAAGCGCTGGGCGGCCGACACATAGAATTGATGGAATCCCCGATTCTGGGCATGGAAGGCAACCGGGAGTTTCTGTTGTACGCGCAATTCGGATGAAGAAAGCAGCCATTATCGCCAAGCAGGGCAAGAAAGACCTGGGCAGAGTTGTGTCCCAGGTCAGCAGTTGGCTGCGTGCGCACCAATATGCTGTGACCGTGGATTCCTCAGGCCGCGAATTCTGCCCCGATTGCGAATTGCTGGAGCGGGAAGACCTGAGCACGGCGCGTCCGGACTTCGTGATTGTCCTGGGCGGCGACGGCACGTTGCTTTCAACCGCGCGCTGCGTGGCCCGCGCCGGCATTCCGATTCTCGGCGTGAACCTTGGCTCTCTCGGCTTTCTGACCGAGGTAAAGACGGAGGAGATCGAGCAGGCGCTGGCCGAGGTTGACGCGGGAGACTGCGAACTCAGCCTGCGCCCGATGCTGCATTGCCAGGTTGTTCGTGAAGGAAAGTGCGTCGCCAACTATGACGCCCTGAATGAAGTGGTGATGAACCAGAGCGCCGTGGCCCGCATTACCGATTTTGAAGTCCGGGTGAATGGAAATTTTGTAGCCAACTATAAAGCCGATGGCGTGATTATCTCCACGCCCACGGGATCCACCGCGTATTCATTGGCCGCCGGCGGGCCCATTCTCTCGCCGGAAGTTTCTGGGTTTGTGATTACGCCCGTCGCCTCACATGCGCTTACCAACCGGCCTCTGGTCGTGAAAGACACCGCGATCATCGAGGTTAGAATTCTGGTGACGCGCGAGCAAGCCTTCCTCACCGTGGATGGGCAGGTGGGGATGGAGCTGTTAGAAAGCGACCTGGTGCGCTGCCACAAATCAGATTTTAAGGTGAAGCTCTACAAAGTGGGGGGCCGGTCTTTCTTTGATGTTCTGCGAACGAAGCTCAAATGGGGTGAAAGGTAACTGTATGGGCAGCGCTTCAACCATGAAGGCAGGCCGCGCGACCGCAGCGCTGCTGGCCGTCATTTGTCTCTGTTCGCTGGCTGGAGCGCAGCCCAAGCCCTCTGCCGATTTGATTATCACCAACGCCAAAATCTGGACAGTAGACAAGACGCGGCCCAACGCGGAAGCGATGGCTGTGCTGGGCGAGCGAATTGTCGCGGTCGGCAGCGCCGGCGAAGTGGATGCATGGCACGGCCCGCAGACCAAGGTCCTGGATGCGCAGGGCAAGCTGCTGCTCCCCGGCTTCAATGACGCACATGTGCATTTTGTCGATGGAGGCGACCAACTTTCCGCGGTTCAGCTGAAGGACGCCACATCGCCAGAGGAGTTTGCGCGCAGGATCGCCGAGCGCGTGAAGACAACGGCAAAAGGCGAATGGGTGACGGGAGGCGACTGGGATGAACAGAACTGGTCTCCGGCCAATCTGCCGACGAAAGAATTAGTCGATCCAATAGCTCCGGATACGCCGGTGTGGGTGAACCGCTATGACGGTCATGAGTCGCTGGCCAATTCGGTGGTGTTGCGCCTGGCCGGGATCACCGCCAAGACACCCGACCCCAATGGCGGGCAGATTGTTCGCGACGCGCAGGGGAATCCCACAGGAATTTTGAAAGATGCGGCACAGGCTCTGGTAACCAAAGCCATGCCGCCGATGACCTCGGCGCATCGCATGCACGCAATCCACCAGGCGATGGACCACGCCGCCTCACTGGGCGTTACCAGCGTGCAGGACATGAATCCGTCCTTTGACGACGTGAAAGCCTACTCCGAGCTGCAGGAAAAAGGCGCGCTGGTGACAAGGATTTATGCCGCGCCGATGGAGACCGAATGGAAAGACCAGGCTAAGATTGGCATACGGCATGGCTTCGGTACCTCGCTCCTGCGGCTGGGTGCGGTAAAAGGTTACGCCGATGGCTCTTTGGGATCAGGGACAGCCTATTTCTTTGATTCCTACACGGATGCGCCGAACAGCCACGGTCTCCTGAGCGATGAGATGCATCCGGTTTCGGCGATGCAGCAGCGGCTGCGCGGCGCGGACGCCGCGGGCCTACAGCTCTGCGTTCATGCCATTGGCGACCGGGCCATCTCAATGACGCTCGACATGTTCACGCAGATAGAAAAGCTCAACGGCAAGCGCGACCGGCGCTGGCGCATCGAACATTCGCAGCATATGGCGGCAAAGGATTTCGTGCGCTATGCCCGCCTGGGCGTGATCGCTTCTGTACAGCCGTATCACGCCATCGATGATGGACGCTGGGCGGAAGGCCGCATCGGCCCTGATCGGATCAAACGCACCTACGCTTTCCGCACTTTCCTGGACAACGGCGTCCGGCTGGCTTTCGGTACTGACTGGCCCGTGGCTCCGCTGAACCCGATGGGAGGCGTCTATGCCGCGGTAACGCGCGCCACGCTGGACGGCAAGAACCCAAGTGGCTGGATTCCGGAACAGAAGCTGACCGTTTCCGAGGCGGTTGAGGCCTATACCATGGGTTCGGCTTACGCTGAGTTCCAGGAAAAAGAGAAAGGCTCGATCACGCCGGGAAAACTGGCGGATTTCGTCGTGCTTTCTGACGATATTTTCAAAATACCTCCCGCAGCCATCAAAAACGTAAAGGTTGAAGCCACTTTCCTGGGCGGCAAGCTGATCTTCGGCGGGCTGGAGTAAAAACATCAACAACAGAGGAAGCCATTCTTGAATCTCGCGCATGTGCTGTGGCTATTCGGGGTGGCAGTCGGCGCCAGTGCTCTGGGCGGGATGCTGGGTATGGCGGGCGGAATTTTTATTGTTCCCATCCTCACCCTGTTTGGACATCTTGATATCCGCACGGCAATAGGAGCGAGCATTGTTTCGGTAATCGCCTGCTCCTGCGGCAGCGCCGCGCAGTTTCTGGAGAGCGGGCTGACCAATATTCGACTGGCGGTCCTGCTGGAGACCGCCACGACGGCGGGAGCACTCACCGGTGTTCTGCTGGCAGGGATCATTCCCGTACCTTACCTGTATTTTCTTTTCGCGCTGGTGCTTGCCGTATCAGCCAAGCAGATGATGTCGCGGCGTGGCGAGCCGGCGGCATTGGCTCCAACAGCCAACGGCAGCGGATGGTCGGCGGCGCTCCGGCTTGATTCAACTTATCCCGATCGCACTTTTGGACAGACGGTGGCCTACCAGGTGCAGCGCGTCCCCATGGGAATGAGCCTGATGTACGGAGCCGGACTGATATCGGCGTTGCTGGGAATCGGCAGCGGCGTGCTGAAAATTCCGGCCATGGATACGGCGCTGCGTTTGCCCATCAAGGTTTCATCGGCCACATCGAATTTCATGATCGGCGTGACGGCGGCGGCGAGCGCGGGCGCCTACTTCATGCGCGGCGAAATCATCCCCGCGGTGGCCGGACCGGTGGCGCTGGGATCCGTGATTGGGTCCATTCTGGGCGCGCGCATTCTCATGGCGATCTCCAATGACCGCATTCGTCTGTTTTTTGTTGTGGTGCTGGTGGCCCTGGCGATTCAGATGCTTCTCAGCGCGTTCGGCGTGCATCTGGTGGGAGGGTCAGAGTGACAAGGCGCGACGCCATCATTCCGCGCCTTGAATCGCTGCTGGCCATGCTCCTTCGCTACGGAACCTGGCTGGCGTCGGGATTGATTGGGGTGGGTGTGACGCTGGCGTTACTGCATGCGCTGCCGGCCACGGACACGCCATCATCTTTGGGCCTGCGCCTGATCACCGCGGGCATTGTCTGTTTCATTCTGCTGCCGGTCTGTAGGGTGGCGATCATGCTGGTCGTCTTTATCGTGGAGCGCGATTTTCGCTTCGTGGCGATCGCCGCCGCGGTCCTGGCGATTATTCTTGCCGGCTTTGCTCTGGGAACACGCTCGGCCAAGACGCAGCCGCACGCCGGGAGTAGTGCCACGCATCCGGCGAAATAAGGTTCAAAACCGGCCATCCACCGCCGCAGGATTCCGAGTAGCCGGAGGCGAAATAACCGCTCAAATCCATGCTTTGGGTGCGTTTCAGCACACCCAGCAGCAGGGAACTGCATCCAAGAAATTCGATGAGCCGGTTAAAAGCGAACTCCTATTTACTTACTCTTGTTCTGGTTGCGGGGCTTTGTTGCGCCCCAAATCGCGCGGTCGCCCAAGAGGCAAGCGCCGCGCTGCCTGATAATCCATCTCCAGCGGCGCAGTCGGCCCATGCCAATGGCGACGCGGCCGAGCAGCGGCAGGTGACCTGGGGATCATTACCGAAGGATTTCCTTCACGATCAAAAGGGCATTACCTGCTGCCGACGATCGGAGTAGTCGGCGTCACGGGGGGCTTGATCTATAGCGATCCACGGGCGATGCCATATTTCCGGCGGCACGCGACAAATCTGGATGACTTTAACGACGTCTTTGATGCCCAGATCACGACGGCTGAGGTAGTTGCTCTGCCAGCATCGCTGATGATCGTGGGATACGCACGCCATGATTCATACCAGGTGGGAACGTCATTGCTCGCGGCGGAGGCTTATGCCGACAGCGCCATCGTGGACCTGGGGGTAAAAGCGATCACGCGCAGGAAGCGCCCCACGGATGTGCCTCCGGGTGGGGCGTTCAACGACACGTTTTTCAATGGCGGCAAATCTCCCTTTAAGGGAAGCGCTTTTCCTTCAGGCCATGCGGCGGGAGCTTTTTCAGTCGCGACGGTCATAGCGGGCCGTTATCACAATCACCGCTGGGTGCCGTGGGTCGTGTACGGACTGGCCTCGGCAGTCAGTTTTTCGCGGGTATCCAACAGCGCGCACTTTCCGTCCGATGTATTTCTGGGAGCAGTTCTGGGATACAGCGTAGCGAAATTTGAAGTGCTGCGGCCCAGGTAAGGGTCAAGCCGCCGCGAATCAGCGGTTGATAGACAGATCGCTCAAGCAAAACCGGGGAGTTCAGAACCATCGAAGAAGGGGAAGCAGATACCAAAAAATTAAGAAGCCCCGAGTTTTGTGGTTGACCCATTCACCTCAACCAGCGGTTCGCTATAGACCCTTGCCGACCTGCCTTCTTTATCCTAGTTCCTTGCGAAACTCAACAAAGTGCGATCTTTAATCAGCTTGCGCTGAAGCTTGGGCTCCGGGCTCACCACCAACCGGGTAAATCGGTCAACACCTCGGGGCTTCTATCTTTGCCTTTAAACTTTTCCAGTTCTCCTCAACCAGCCGTTCGCTATAGACCCTCACTGACCCTCTCGCAGCTTTCAGTTTTTGCCTCTTCCGTCCGTCGCCGTTTCCAGCGCCAGGGGTTTTCAGCTTGACCGTGCCACCGTGATCTTGCTTGGGTCCCGGTGCTCGCAACCAACCGGGAAAACGTTTGAAATGTCAAAGAACAATTGTGAATTTACGCTTCTCCTGTTTTAAGTCAAACAGTTTTTTGCGTTTGTAACTCGCGCAAAATCAGCGAGTTGCAGCCCGTCCACAGGCGGGCTGACAAGATTCAGTGCAGCCGGTTCCGAAACACCTGTATTCATGCGGGGAGAACGCGCAGTTTGTGGATTTTACGAATGTGAAAATGTGAGGACAAATCAATATTGATGCGGTGATTCAAGAACATGCATGAATGAGTTTGCATAGCCGGGAGGCAGAAAAAAAGATTAAATGTTTTTTCCCCGAGATACTTCTTGTATTCCCAGAGCTGCTGGCGCAGAATCCGTCCCGATTCTCAGGACCCGGGCCACTAATTTCAGGATTTACCCACAACGTGGAAGGAGAAATGCGATGAAACGACTTATTGCGGCTACGATTCTCACTTTGCTGGTCCTCACACCTCTGGCCGTTTCGGCCCAGACAACTATGTTCAAGTTCAATCAGGATGGAGAATTTGCATCCATCAGCCAGTCCACGGACCCCAACTCTAACTTCACCCTGAATGTTTCCCGCAACTTCAGTACCGGAGCGGGAACGTCCGCCAGCATTTCATATCTGGCATTCGCGTTTGCGCCCGATTTCAGCACCGTTACCGTCACGCAGATTGTTGGAACGATTCCCAGCACGGCCTTTACCGGTGTGAACACGCAGAACCTGACGCTAAGCCTGGATGTCAGCCAGCTGGATCCGACAACTTCTTTCAGCCAAACGTGCACGATTGACTTGAACACCCTTTCGGTAACGTGCGGGGCGGGGCCAACCGGGACCATGCAGCTGAGTTTCACCGAGAACGGCGCCCAACGAACTCGAGTGCTGGCCCTCGGGGAGGAAATTACCGTGGGCGCATTCACCACTCGCCTGCACCAGAGATCTGACAACAGTACGGCCAATGTAAGCGGCACCATCTTTGGCACGACGGTTTCAGGAAGCGGAGCGACCGTGGGAGTCAATCATAATTCCAGCCTGGAATTTATTCGCAACTAGAGGAAGCACAATCAACGCGCTGCGGGCTATCCGATGTTTGTGGTTCTCGTCGATGAGAGCCGGCGGATGGCCCGGCAGTGCGGGGATCAGGCGGCTCCGGCCTTGCCGGTCCAGTCTCCCAGAAGTTCAACTTCGCCGCCCGGATTTCTGGCTTCCCGGGCGGGCTGGAAGTTGATGCGGTCATCGCGGCGGAAGTAGGGGCAAATCAGGCTCCAGGTTTCAAAGCCGCTACCCGAGACGGTGATCATGATGGCTTCCACAGGCGACTCCGCCAGCGCACCCCAGCCTTCGCCCTGCAGATGGGCAGGCGCTCCGGCGCTGTTGTCGGGAAAGACGTCATTGACCGTGATGATGGCGCCGGCATTTTTCTGCTGCGCCACCTCCATCATCTCGGAATAAATCTCGTCGCGCTCTTCGTCGGTTTCAAATTCAATATCGAAGATCAGGTTTTCCTCGGGAGTGATGACAATGGCGGTGGGATTGAGATAGCCATCACTCTGCAACGAGTGCTGCGCTTCATGCAGGAATTCGTAAGCCAGGGCCTTGAGGTCGGTCATAGGCAGGCTGCCTCCTGCGCCAGCATGTCTTTCACGGTCTCACGGCGGCGAATGAGGCGGACGCGGGTGCCCTCCACCAGGACCTCCGCCGCGCGCGGACGAGTATTGTAATTCGATGCCAGGGACATGCCATAGGCCCCGGCGTCCAGGACGCACAGCGCCTCTCCTGGCGAGACTTGCGGGAACATGGCGTCACGGGCCAGGAAGTCTCCGCTTTCACAGATGGGGCCGGCGATATCAGACTGTATCCTCTGGTCATTTCCCGGCCGGGAAACAACCGGCGTGATCTCATGCCGGGCGCCGTAAAGAGACGGGCGAATGAGATCGTTCATGGCCGCATCCACGATGGTGAAATGCTTGCTCCCGTTTCGCTTGACGTAAAGGACGCGTGTAACCAGCGCTCCAGCCGGCGCAACGATGGAGCGCCCGGGTTCGAGCAACAGGTGAGGGAACGGCTTTTTCAGATGCAGGAGCGGCTCGGTAACGGCCTCAGCATAGCGATGCGCGAGTTCGGTGAAATCGACCGGGGCGGCGCTATTGTAAGAGACGCCGAGGCCCCCGCCAGCATCGAGGAAGCGAATCTTGTGACCGTCGGCAACCAATTGCTGCGCCAGGTCAACGGCGCGCTGCATTGCCAGATGGAACGGAGAGACGTCTCCAATCTGGGAGCCTATATGCAGGCTTACGCCGGCAACGCGCAGATACTTTTGAGCGGCGGCCC
>DASTPO010000067.1:0-6630 GCA_035762225.1 Candidatus Angelobacter sp. | reverse complement strand
GCCACGTTCCGCAGGATGCCGACGGCCAGCGCGATTGCCGGATGGGTAGCCGCGACGCCAGGGGATTTCCGTTTTGCGGCCAAGGTGCACCAGTCGATCACGCATTTCAAGCGGCTGAAGGATGCGGACGAATCGATGCGGTTCTTTCTGCAGAGCATGGAGCCGATGCGGCAGTCGGGGAAGCTGGGGCCGATCCTGATCCAGACGCCGCCAAACCTCAAGGCGGACATCGATCTTCTCGCTAAGTTTGCTCCGCTGCTGGCGCAGGCATACCGCTTCGCCTTTGAGTTCCGGCATGAGAGCTGGTTCAACGACCAGGTGTATGAAATCCTGAAGAGCCGGAACGCGGCACTCTGCTGGGCGGAGAGCGAGAAGATTGTTGTACCCAAGGTGGCGACGGCGGATTTTGTTTACTATCGCTTTCGCGAGCCGGAATACAGCACTCCAGACCTGCACAAAGTGGCGGATGAATTGAAAGCGCAGGGCGCGACGCGCGAGGTGTATGCGTTCTTCAAGCATGAAGAGCAGCCGGAGAGCGCGTTGAATGCCGTGACCGTGGCGCGGGCGTGCGGGATTGAGGAGAAGCCGTTCGTGATGCCGGAGAAGAAGACAGGGAAGAAGGCAGGGCAGTAAGCCGCATTCCTCCTTGCGCTTCACGCTCTGGCGGCTGGCGGGAGAAGGCTAGCCTGCGATCGCTGCAATCATGTTGACGTCATCAGGGTGAAGGGTGATCTGGCGGCTCGCTAGATCTTCCTGCATGTGTTCCGCGCTGGAGGTGCCGGTCAGCGGCAACATCCCGACGGCGCGCGCGAAGGCGAAGACGATCTGCGCCGGGGTAGCGCGCCATTGCGCGGCCAGAGACGCGATGGCGGGATGGCGGAGGACTTCAACGTTGGCGGTCAACAGAGAAAAGCCCTGATAGATGATGCCGTTTTCGCGACAGAAGGCGCGTATCTCGCGGTCCCAGCCGAGCCGGGCGTAGCAGCGGTTCTGCACGAAGGCCGGAGCGTCGCCGTGACGTTCAAGCAGCGCTTCCAACTGGCCAAGGCTGATGTTGCTTACGCCGAGAAGCCGGGCGCGTCCGGCCGCGTGCTCGCGCTGCATGGCCTGCCACACTTCGGCATCGTCGTCCGTCCAGTCATAGCGCGAAGAAGGGCCGTGCAGGACAAAGCTGTCAACCTGCGTCACGCCGAGATGTTCGAGCGAGCTGGCCAGCGACTGCGCCACTTGAGCGGACAATGGGGCTGCCGGATTATACGGGAGGCGATGGTCCTGGCCGGCCTGGTAGGTGAACTTGGTCTGGAGGAAGAGATCATCGCGGCTGACCAGTCCGGCGCGATGAGCAGCGGCAAGACCCTCGCCGACTCCGGCTTCAAAATAGTGGCGGCGCTGGTTGGCGGTGTCAATGGCGCGAAAGCCGGAGCGGATGGCCAGTTCCGTGAGAGCGGCGGTACGATCTTCTTTCCATGCGGTGCCATAGAGAAAATCGGGAACAGGCGAAGGCGGCATGCCACTATTCTCACACGGCAGTGCTCGGGCGGAGGTAAAACGATGGTTTATGCGATTGCACAATTGAAGATCACCGACAGGGCGGTGTACGACCGCTATCAAGCGAAATTCATGGGCGTGATGAAGAAGCACAAAGGCAGGGTACTGGCAGCGGACGAAAGACCGGCGGTGGTGGAAGGCGCCTGGGACCGGGAAAAGGTGGTGCTGCTGGAGTTTCCCGACGAAGCATCATTCCGGGAATGGGCGGAGTCGCCGGAGTACGTGGAGATTGCGAAAGACAGAAAAGCGGGATCGGATGCGGTGGTACTGCTGGTGAAGGGGATTGGCGGCGGATAAGACCTATAATCCGTGAAGCCGCATGGAATGTGTGACCTTGAGGAGCTTATGGCCATCACCAAGTATGAAGGCAGGACGCTGACCAAGCAGGTGTTTCAACTGGAAGAATGCTGGTTTGTGAATTGCGTCTTGCGCGAGTGCACCATCTTTTACGCGGGCGGCGCTTTCGAAGTGATGAACACCGCCTTTGACAACTGCCAGTGGAAATTTCAGGGACCGGCAAACACCACCTGCCAGCTGTTGACGATGATTGGGCTCATCAAGCCGGGACAGGCCCCGCCGCAACAGATTGAAGCCAAGGGGACGGCCTGAAGCAGCGGTTTTCTGTTGACTGTTCGTAATATATTCGCTATGATGTGAGCATGCCAGAGAGGCTCTGGGCAAGTTGCGCAACGGTGATCCCGTTGCGTTTTGTGTTTTTGGGGTTGTGGCACTCAGCCGATCCGCTCAGCCGGGTTGGGACTGGGTTTGGGATTGGGATTGCGTGACCCAAGGGTCACCCATGGGTCACGCAGGGGTCACCCAAGCGTGACGCAAGGGTTGAATAGAGCAAATGCTTTGTTTCCAACAACGCTGGAAAAAATGCCGGGTGGGGGCGAAAGCGAGATCGATCGCGGGAACCATTGCAGCTATTTGCCGCCGGACGCGCAGGCAAGATACTGAGAACAGATAGGTGAACTGGTGAAGACGGAGAACCAACGCGCGCTGAGCAGCTTCATGGACTACCTGAAGGTGGAAAAGGGGCTGGCGCCGTTGACGGTGGTTTCATACCAGTCTGACCTGGTGCAGTTCGCCGAATTCATGGAAGCAAAGCGGCGGGGGCTGCAGCAGGCGCGGCGCGAAGACGTGCGCGGATTTCTGAGCCAGTTGTTCGCCAACGGGGTGAAAGACCGGTCAGTGGCGCGAAAGCTATCAACCCTGCGGCATTTCTACAAATATCTGCTGCTGGACCGGATGATTGAGCACGACCCGACGCTGGAGATCGATTCACCCCGGCAGTGGAAGATCCTGCCCAAGGCGCTGGCGGCGAGCGAGATCGATTCCATGCTGGCGAGAGCAGGCAAGGCACATGAAGGCGCAGCAGGCGAGACGGGCACGCGTTCCCACAACCGCAAGCTGGCGCCGGCGATGGCCCAGCGCGACCAGAGCATGCTGGAAGTTTTATATGCGGGCGGATTGCGCGTGTCAGAGGTCATCCAGATCAAGCTGGAAGACCTGAAGCTGGATATGGGGCACGTGCTGGTGCGGGGCAAGGGCGACAAGGAGCGGATTGTGCCGCTGGGCCGGGCGGCGCAGGAGGGAATCAGGGGGTATCTGGCAGGGGGACGCCAGGCGCTGCTGAACGGCAGGGTCTCACCGATGTTATTCATACGGCGCGGCGGAGGACGGCTGACGCGGCAGCGGGTATGGCAGATGGTGAAAGATGCTTCGGCAAACGGCCGGCACGCAAGCCCGCACATGCTGCGGCACAGTTGCGCGACGCACATGGTGGAAAACGGAGCGGACCTGCGCACGGTGCAGACGATCCTGGGCCACGCCGATATTTCCACCAGCCAGATTTATACGCATGTGGCGCTGGACCGGCTGAAGACGGTGTACCGGCAATTTCATCCGCGAGGCAAGAGAAGGGAGCAGCGGCCGTGAAGGCGGGGAGCAAGGTAAATCCGGAGATCGAAAGAGGGTGCCGGAAATTCCTGGAGGCGCTGCGCGGGGAGCGTAACGCGTCTGTACATACGCTGCGGGCGTACAGGAACGAACTGGAGCGCTTTGCCGAATACATGGGGCCCGACTTGCGCTGGAAAGATATTGACCATGTCGCGCTGCGCGGATTTCTTTCGCACCTGCATGGCTGCGGGCTGAGCAAGGTATCGGTGGCGCGGGCGCTGGCGTCATTGCGGTCACTATACAAGTGGCTGGGGCGCGAGGGGATGGTGCAGCAGAACCCGGCCAAGCTGGTGTCGGCGCCACGGTTGCCGAAGAAGCTGCCGCGCGTGCCGACGATGGAAGAGCTCAACGGCCTGCTGAACAATGACATGCCCGACCGGGCGGCGTTTCCGGAGCGCGATCGCGCGATTTTTGAGCTGCTATACGGATGCGGGCTGCGCAATTCGGAGCTGGTGGGGATTGAACTGGGAGATATTGAAGAGGCGAACGGGGTGATCCTGGTCCACGGCAAGGGCAAGAAACAACGATATGTGCCGCTGGAGGGCGCGGCGGCCGAGGCGTTGCAGGCGTATCGCGAGGCGAGAAAGAAGATTCTGGCGGAGACGCGCAAGCCGACGCGACGGCTGTTTATCAATCGCCGGGGAGGCCCGCTGACGTCACGCAGTGTGGGCCGGATTGTGAAGCAGATCGCCGTGGCGCGAGGCCTGCCGCCGGACATTCACCCGCATACCCTGCGGCATGCTTTTGGAACGCATATGCTGGCGGAAGGAGCAGACCTGCGGGCGATCCAGGAGCTGCTGGGACATGAGCGGCTGGCAACTACCCAGAAATATACCCAGCTATCGATAGGCCATGTAATGGAAGTCTATGACCGGACACATCCGCGGGCGAAGTAAGGAGCTAACGATTGAGGAGAGGAAGACGGGCTGTTTTGCAGGTTAAAATGATTGGAGTGGCCCTGTAGCTCAGATGGATAGAGCGACGGTTTCCTAAACCGCAGGTCGCAGGTTCGACTCCTGCCAGGGTCACCATTTCCTGTTTGCTTTCAGAAATCCACCAGGCCATCGACGCAGGCCAGCCAGTTTTCGCCGCCGAGTTGATGCGCGTCAACGTGGTGCATGCCGGAATCATTCCAGCCGCTGCCGTCGGGCGCCAATACCGGAGACTCTGCGGCTTCATGCTCCTGATACGAGCTGGGAGAGAGTTCCGTGATGGCAAAGGCACGCACGCGATTGCCGTAAGTTGGAAAACAATCCTGCGTGAAGCGGATTATTTCGTCGTCCAGGACCAGCACCCTTCCGCCTGGGCGCGCAATGCGCTGGTTGCCGGTGATCAGCGGGCTCAATGGATGTTCGCTCCAGGCGGAAAGCGGATCGGCGGCGGAATAGAGGCAGAGCGTGTTGTGCTGGTAAGGCGCAGGACAGGTGAAGAGCCACCATCGATGGTTGAAGAAGAAGATCGAGGGATCGGCATGCGTGCCGGTGAAAAATTCCTTCACGCACTGCCAATCGCCGGGAAATGACCGCGCGCGATAGAGCCGGACAGCGTTTGCGCCGAGGGTCTCAAGGACCATGTAGACGTCGCTGTTCCACTGGAAGACGTACGGGTAGGAAAGATGAAACGGTTCCTGCAAGACGATTTTGCGGTATTGCCATTGCAATCCGTTGGGGCTGGTGGCATGGCCGATATCGCCTTTGCCGGACTGTTTGTTCATGACTTCAAAGAACATGTGCCAGAGGCCATCGACGCGCAGCATGAAAGGGTCGGCGACAAACTCCGCGGGGACATCGGTTACATCTTTGGCCGACAGTACGGGATTGGCCGCGCCAGCGGCCGGCGCAAGCTGCAGCGGGCTTTTGCCGGCATAGATGCCGATGGACCATATCCAGGGCTTGTTGATGTGGGACGACTCACGCGGCGGCGTAGGGACACTCGAATCCATGTTTTGTGCGGCCATCCAGATGACAAATGTACCGTATTTAGAGGCAAACGCACTTTAGCCGAAGCGTGGGGAACAAGGTTCGGAAAGGCTGGCCTGACACGTGCGCGGCCCCGCAATTACGAATCTTAATGCAACAAATCCAGAGTTCCTGCGTTCAACGTATTGAAAGCATGAAGCTGGATCGGGACGATGACATTTTCTGTCATTTGCCTGGAAAATCCGGTGAAACGAATGGGAGCCACAGACCACTATCTACCAAGTAACGAAGGTACCGGGCCTGCCGGCCTGATTACCTAGGGACAGCCCAGAGGCGAGCCGAAGGTTAATGGTGAGGGCGGTAGAGCCCTTAACAAAAATCAGAAGCAGCCGGAGGAGATTTGTGAAGATATTTGACGCTTTGTTCGGATGCTGGCACAAACGCATCAGTTTCCCCCAAACCAGCAAACGGGGACAGCGCCGCTGTGAAGCCGCTACACAGACGGGAACCTACGTAGTGTGCCTTGATTGCGGTACCGAGTTCGCTTACGACTGGAAGAAAATGCGTGTTCTCTCCCCCATAGAAACACGGCCGGTAGCCCATGCACGTTTGGAAGTAAGGGCGAACGGCTGACCTTCAGGGAGAGGTGGTGGGCCATGAAACGGGAACTTTGGGCCAGAGCGATGAGCTTGACGATATTGATGTTCGGCTATTTTTGGTACAACTTCAAAATTCATTCCGTGGTAGCAAGAGTACTGCTTTAGCCGTTTCCCGCAAAGGACAGCCTGACTTCCAGGACGCTGTCCCAAGACTAAGGGCACAGCCGTGAAATTCGGCTGTGCTTTTTTTCATTTGTTCATTGGCGGTCAGCCGGCAACGGGGCATTCGAGTGGGCGTCTCCAACGGACGTGGGCTGTTGCATTTCCAGAACGGCCACCCACTCGGCCTTGCTGCGGGCCAGAAAAACGAGATTGGCGTGAAGAAATTCGGCAGCCAGCTCGGGTGAAACGTCAGTGTGATAGTCGAAAAAACGCCGGTTGAGCTTCTCCCACGTGCTGGAGCGGATGAGCGGAGCGGCTTCATACTTGGTGGAAAACATGTAGATGACCTGGTATTGCGATCGCATCCGCCGGGCTTTGATCAGCTCTTCGACGGTGAAGTCACGGAGCTGCAATACCTGAAACGGCTGGCGGACGTATCC
>DASTPO010000066.1:0-7597 GCA_035762225.1 Candidatus Angelobacter sp. | reverse complement strand
CTTTAAAAAATTACTCAATTACCCGATTGTAAATTTTCAATATCTTCGAACGTTTTTCAGGCTCCAAGCCTCTTTTACCCTGGTCGGCTCCGATGTGCTAGGCCCGATTGAAGTTGTCGTCCGTGTCGTCATCGGCGCCGTGGCGGCGAAGAATGCTGACCAAGTTCTGCGAGAATGCTGAGCGAGGCATCACGACATCGCATCCTGCTTCCTGCGCCTTGACCTTGAGATCGCCCTGAACGTGAGAGACGAAGCCCACAATCGACGTGGCTTTTTTGTATTTGGAGCGCATCTTGGTGATCACCGGCAGCGGCTTGATGCCGTTGCTGTTCAGGTCAACGATGATCAGAGACGGCTTTTCTTCTGAGGTCTCGATTTTTTCCAGGATCTCTTTGTCGGTTTTGACAAACTCAACCTTCACATTCAGCTTGCGGGAAATTTCCTGGATCTTGGCGACAAAGAAAAGGTCTTCCACAAAAGCATAAATGCGCGTCGGCGCGTCCACGCGCTGCGTGAGCGGTTCCATGTTGGGGCTTGCCTGCACGCCGTTGTGGAAGCGCGCTCCCTGCTGGCTGTTGCCGTTGCCCTGGCTGCGATAGCTGTGGTCCATGGGACCGACAAAGGCTGGACCGCCTCCGCCACCGCGCCGCGGACCGCGATTGTTCCGGTTTTGCCGGTTTTGTCCTCCCCCTTGCCGGGGGTGGTTATTCTGGCCGTTGTTCTGGCCCTGGCTCTGGTTTTGTCCACCAAAATTACGTCTGCGCCGCCGCGGTTTTCGGTTGCGCGGGTGCTGCTGCGGCTGGTTCAATCCTTCATTCATTCGTATACCTGTGAGCTTTGATCTGTCTGCCGGATGTCCATGTGGCGACCGTATATGAACGAATTCATTAAGGGGTCTGGATGGACTTCTATCGGCTCGGTTTCGGAAAATCTTCGTTATATCAGCGCTATGTCTAAGTTCTTTTGCGCGAAAAGTGCCGCACCGGAACGGGCAGCTACTGAAGACATCGTGATGTTACCACGAACCGGCGCTGGCGCAAGCAAAAACTTTATATTTCCACCCGCCGGGGTTCCCCACCGTTGTTTCTTAAAGCCGGGAACTGGAGAGTGGTGGGCGCTATAGGATTCGAACCTATGACTTCCACCGTGTGAAGATGGCACTCTACCGCTGAGTTAAGCGCCCTTGCGCTTTGCTTGTACTGCCTTCAGGTGCTCCTATTCTAACAGAAGACTTTTTTCTTAAGTTGCGCTTCGGCCCAGCAAAAACTTACAGATGCGCGAAAGCCGCGCCATGGAATAAACTCTTGGTCGGGGCCCTGCCGGCCCTCCCGGAACCCCGCAACTTTTTGGTGGCCAAAGGGTTTAAGGGGGTGTGAGCAGCGTGGCCTTAAAATCGGGGTTGTTCATGCCCACAGCGACCGGCAGGTTACAGGGTACTGCGGAGATGGCAGCAAGCCACGTTCCTTATGATTCGCTCACTGACGCGGAGATCATGCTCCGCGCCGGCGCCGATGACAACGCGGCTTACGAATACCTCGTAACCAAGTTCCACCGGCCCATGATCGCCTTCATGTACCGCATGTGCCGCAACCAGGCCCTGGCGGAAGAGCTGGCGCAGGAAGTCTTTTTGCGCGTGTATCGCTCGCGCAAGACCTATGCGGCGGAAGCCAAGTTCACTACCTGGCTTTACCGTATTGCCACCAACCTGGCCGTGAACCACGCGCGCGACCATAAAGTCGAGCGCAGCGGCAAGGTAGTAAGCCTGGACGAGCCGGATGAAGAGTCCGGGACCACCATGGACGTGGCCGATCCGACGCTGAATGTGGAGCAGAACATTCTTCGCCGGGAACGGCTCCAGGCCATCAAGAAACACGTAATGGCGTTGCCGGAAAAACAGCGCGCCGCGGTATTAATGCATAAATATCAGGGGTTGGATTACAAGGAAATCGCGGAAACTCTGAAACTGAGCGAGTCCGCCACTAAGTCTCTGTTGTTTCGCGCCTATGAAATCTTGCGCGAACGGCTCAAGGAATTTGTATGAACTGCAATGAGGTTCGGGAAAATATGATCGAGTTGCTCACCGACGGTCCGGCCGACCCGCAGGTGACAACTCATGTTAGCCAGTGCAGCGCCTGCACCGCGGAGCTTGACTCTATGCGCAAGACCATGGCGCTGCTGGATGAATGGGAGGCTCCGGAGCCTTCTCCGTACTTTCTTACCCGCATGCGGGCGCACGTGAAAGAAGAACGGGAGAAGGCCCCTGCCGCCAGCTGGGTGGCGTGGTTGCGCCGTCCGGTGCTGGCCGTTTCTCTGGCCACCGTGCTGGCTGCCGGCGGCCTGATGTACCGCCTGGTTCAGGTGGCTCCGCCCACTCCGACTGATCCGGGCGCGGTCGCGGACATTGAATCTCTGGACAAGAACCACGATTTGATTATCGATACTGATCTGGTAAACGAACTGACGGGCGGGCCGTCAGACGACGTAGCGGAACCGTAAAAATCTGCTCGGGGGAGCTTATTGTGATCGGGACCAACATCATAGCCGTCTCGT
Organism: Candidatus Angelobacter sp.; assembly: GCA_035762225.1. Taxonomy (GTDB): domain Bacteria; phylum Acidobacteriota; class Terriglobia; order Terriglobales; family Acidobacteriaceae; genus Angelobacter. The sequence continues at coordinate 5,047 of DASTPO010000066.1, read as the reverse complement.
TACTGGCCGGATCTCTGGCCCTGAATGTTCCCTCGCGCATCAGCTCGCATGGTCCCAGGTCGGCGCCGATCCTTCTGACCCAGGCCGCGCCGGCGCAGAAAAGCCCGACTGCTGCCAACCATCCTGGCCAGAATAATGCCAACCGCAATAGCCAACGCGCCGGGCGTAAGATGGGCGACTGGCTGCAAGCCCACCAGAACCTTCCTCTGGATCAGCAGCTCAAACTTCTCGAAAACGATCCCAACTTCAAAAAACTCCCACCGCAGCGCCAGAGCGAACTGCGGGAGCGCTTGCAGAAATTCAATAACCTGACCCCGCAGAAGCGCGAGCAGGCCCTGCAGCGGATGGAGTTCCTTTCCAAGCTGACCCCGCAGCAGCGTGAAGACCTGCGCAATGCCAGCCAGCAGCTCCAGAGCCTGCCGGAAGACCGCCGCGTGGCCGTACACAAAGCCCTACGCCATCTGCGTCAGATGCCGCCCGACGAGCGTAAGCAGGTAATGGAATCTGACCGCTTCAAGAGCACTTTTTCAGATCAGGAACAAAAGCTCATCGGCCAGCTGGCGGAGATGAATCCGCAAGAGGGCGGGAGCTCGGCGAACCCAACACCCAAATAGATTTGCAATTGGCTCAATGAACCACATTACCCAATTGCAAAGTACCCAACCCTTTTAGTTCATCATCGCCATCGATCTTCGCAAGGACAGGGCTGTCTGCTTGATCTCTTCCGCGTCCGAAGCGTCCGGCGACATCTTCACATAATCGTCAAAGTCGTTCAGGGCGCCGCGATAATCGTTCAGGTTGTAGCGCAGCACCGCGCGCTGCTTCACGTCCTCCGGAGAGCGCGGATAGATCACTAGGATCAGGTCCACCACCTGGACGGCGCGGCGAAAGTCACGCTGGGTAAGAAAGATGGAGCGCAGGTTGTTGAGCATGCGCGTCAACATCTGTCGCCGCGTAACCGGCAGCAGAAACTCCGGCTGCATGGCGAGCTGTCCGGAATAGATGGAATCCAGCTTTTGCCGGCAATCTTCTTCCGTAACGATGGAGCCGCGCTCAAAGGCATCAATCAGGATCGACCGGCCATCCACGTCATAGTGCTTCAACAGAAAATGCCCCGGCATGCCTACGCCGAACAGCGGAAATCCCACCCGCCGCGCCACTTCCATATAGACCAGCGCCAGGGTTATGGGAATTCCCAGGCGGCGGTCGAGCACGTCATGCAGGAACGAGTTCCGCGGGCTGTAATAGTCCACCGCGTTGCCGCGGAACATCTCCTCGCCGAACAGAACCTCATTCAACGCCGCAATAATTTCGTGGGGATCGTCGGGGTCCTGGATTTTGTCCGTTACCCGCCGGGCCAGTTCGTCCACCCGGTGAACATAGTGCTCGATATCGAGCTGCGGATCCTCCAGGCGCGAGTACGTCAACGCTGCCCGCAGCAGGTCCACGCGCTCGTCGTCGATTTCCGAGCGCACCAGCGCGGCGAAAGCCTGGATCACCTCTGAAGTTGCCGGCAATGCCATGATTTGAATTCTAGACGAATTTGCGAGCTGAAGCTGCGCCCCGGATCAAACCTGCAGAACGTCGCCTTCGCGGGCCACCGTGCGGTAGAGTACCGGGTTGACGAAGAACCCCAGGAACAGCCGTGAAATCAGGCCCGCCACAATCACAATGGCAAATGGCTTTTGCGTATCCGAGCCGATACCGGTCGAGAACGCCGCCGGCAGCAATCCCAGGCAGGCGACCAGCGCGGTCATCATAATCGGGCGCAGTCTCAACAGCGCTGCGGCCCGCGTGGCCGTGGGAATGTCCATGCCCTCTTTCCTCATCTTGTTGATGTAGGAAACAAGGATCACGCCGGTTTCCACTGAAACCCCCATCAGAGCCAGCAATCCCAGCACGGAAGACACGCTGAACGGCGTATGCGTGAGCTTGAGCGCAATCAGCGCGCCCACAGGCTCGGTCATCACCACGTCAAGCGCGATAATTGCCGGGAACTTGAAATTCCCGTACAGCGCAAACAGGATAAAGAAGATCAGCATCAGCGCCAGCGGCCCAATCACCGTAAGCTGCTCCTTGGCTGCCAGGAATTGGTCATACTCGCCGCCCCACTCCGTGCGGTATCCGGCGGGAAGGGTCACGTTCTTTTTGACCGCAGCCTGGCCGGCTTCCACCGCGCCCTGCAGGTCGCGGTTTTCAATGCTGTACTGCACGCCGATGTAGCGGGAGTTGTTCTCACGATAAATAAATGAAGCTCCGTTGCCCTGGGTGATCTCCGCCAGTTGGCTGATGGGAATCTGCTGGCCGTCCGGAGTGCCCACCAGCAGGTTGCCGATTTCCTGCGCGTTGCTGCGGAACTGCGGCTGCATGCGCACTACCAGGTCAAACAGTTTTTCTCCCTGCACCACCTGGGTCGCCGCCTGGCCTCCCACGGCTGCCTGGATCACCGCTTCCACGTCAGAGATATTGATGCCATAGCGCGCGATCTTTTCCCGGTCGACCTTGATGATCAGGCTGGGCTGGCCCAGTTCGCGGACCACGGTCATTCCTGTAAAACCGGGCACGTTGCTCAGCGTCTTCTTTATCTCCAGCGCCTTGGCTTCCAGCACCTGGAGGTCTGTGCCGTAAATCTTCACCGCCAGCGAGCTCTTCAGGCCGGTAAGCGCTTCGTCCACCGCGTCCTCGGCGGGCTGGGTGTAATTGAATTGGATTCCCGGGAAAGCTGAGAGCTTCTTTTTCACTGACTCAACCAGCTTTTCCTTGGTGTTGATCGCGCCGCTCCAGGATTTGTCACTGTACGGCTTGAGTCCTACATAAAACTCGGCGTTGAAGAAGCCGGTGGGATCGGTTCCGTCGTCCGGCCGGCCATGCTCTGAACCAACCACAGTGACCTGGGGATAAGAAATAAGGATGTTGCGAATCTGCGGCACGATCTTGCTCGATTCCTCAAACGAGATCGTGTACGGCATAGTGGCGCGGACCCACAACGCGCCTTCATCCAGGTGCGGCATGAATTCGCCGCCGATGAACGGCACCAGCAGGAGGGTCGCGCCAAAGATCAACGCGGCAATCAGCAGGGTAAGGCGGTTGTGCGCCAGGCAACGGTCCAGCTGCCGCGTGTACACGCCCTTGATCCACTCAAACGCGCGGTTCGTGTTCTCCTTCACGCCCTTCCTGAACCAGTAAGAGGAGAGCACCGGCACCAGCGTGAGCGTGAGGATGAGCGCGCCGATCAGCGCGAAGGTCATGGTATCCGCCATGGGATGGAAGAGCTTTCCTGAAGGCCCGCTCAGCGCGTAGATGGGCAGATAGCCGGCGATGATCACCGCGACGGAATAAAAAATTGGACGGTCAACGTCCGCGGCTGCCGCCAGGATCACGTCGGTGACCTTGTATTCCTGGCCGTGTCGCTGCGCCAGCTCGCGATAGATGTTTTCCACCATCACCACGGTGCCGTCGATGACGATCCCGAAATCAATGGCGCCAATGGAGAGCAGATTGGCCGAGATGTCATGCGCGTGCAAAATGATGAACGCGAAGAGGAGGCTCAGCGGAATCGTCAATGAGACAATGATCGCGGCGCGCACGCTGAACAGGAAGAACAGCAGCACCAGCACCACCAGGATCATGCCGCGAAGCAGATTGTTCTCCACCGTATCGGTGGTCAGCTTCACCAGCTCGCTGCGATCGTAGAATGGCCGGACCTTCACGTCCTTGGGCAGAATGGAACTGTTTAACTCCTCGGTCTTCTTTTGCACGCCCTTGAGGACGGTCTGGGTCTGTTCGTCGCGCCGCATCAGGATCACGCCTTCCACTGCGTCATCCTGGTTCGAATCATGGGTCTGGAAGCCAAACGATCCCAGCCGCGGCGCGTGGCCGATGGTCACCTCGCCGACGTCGCGGATCCTGATCGGCGTGCCCTTGTTGCTGGCGACAATAATATTGTCGATGTCGCCCGTGGTCTGCACCAGCCCGGTGCCGCGCACGTAATACGATTGCCCGCCCTGCGCGTAAAAACCTCCGCCGGCGTTGGAATTGTTGTTGGCCAGCGCCTGAATCACCTGCTGCACCGTCAGGTGATAACCGAATAGCCGCGCAGGATCGAGCAGTACCTGGTACTGCATCACGGTACCGCCCAGGCCGGAATCGTCGGCCACGCCGGGAACGGCCTTGTACGCGCGCTCCACCACCCAGTCCTCAAGCGTCTTCAGCTCTTGCGGGCTGCGGTCCGGGCTTTCCAAAACGTAGCGATAGACAAGCCCGCTGGGGCTGAACAGCGGCGCCATGCTGGGAGTAACACCGCTCGGCAGCTGCGCGTCTCCAATGCGCTGGAAGATTACCTGCCGGGCAAAGTAGTTGTCGGTGCTGTCTTCAAAGGTAAGACGGATATCGGAGAGACCATAGAGCGAGATGGAGCGCATCACTTCCATCTTGGGCGCGCCGGAAAACTCCACTTCCAGCGGAAGCGTGATCAGCCTTTCCACCTCTTCCGCCGCGTGCCCCGGCCATTGCGTGATGATTTCAACCATGGGCGGCGACAGGTCAGGATAGGCATCCACCGGCATCCGCCGGAAGGAGATGGTTCCGGCAATGATCAGTAAAACCACCAGCATCAGCACCAGGAAGCGCTGACGCAAGGCCATTTGTACGATCTTATGGATCATTTGTTTTTGTCGCTTCGCTCCAAACCGCTAGTCACTCTCGCTTTAACCTTCAGCTTCTGCTCCCGATGCTTGCCGCTCGGGCAGTCCGGCCCTCGCGCCTTATCGCTATCTCCTACCCGCTCGCTCCAAACCGCTAATCACTCTCGCTTTGATATTCAGTTTCTGCTCCCGACGCTTGCCGCTCGGGCAGTTCGGCCCTCGCGTCTGATCGTCATTCCTACTCGCTTCGCTCCAAACCGCTACACGCTTTCGCTTTGACCTTCAGTTTCTGCTCCCGATGCTTGCCGCTCGGGCAGTTCGGCCCTCGCGTCCGATCGTCATTCCTACTCGCTTCGCTCCAAACCGCTAGTCACTCTCGCTTTGATATTCAGTTTCTGCTCCCG
>DASTPO010000065.1:0-4448 GCA_035762225.1 Candidatus Angelobacter sp. | reverse complement strand
GCTGATGAACGCGGATAAACGCTGATCAGGAAAGAGACTAGGTCCAGTCGGGTGATGGGCAGTCGTCGAGATTGAAAATAACTAAGCGGCGGAGCCTAAGACAAAGCAATCCACTTTTATCAGCGTTGATCAACGGTAAGATTTTCAGCGATTTGCACGGAGGGCGAGATGGCGGAAAAGACAGTTGGCAAACCAATCAAGCGCACGGAAGATCCCCGGCTGATTCAGGGGTTGGCGCACTACGTTGATGATATTCGGCTGCCTGACACCCTGCACGCCGTCTTTCTGCGTTCTATCTACGCGCACGCCAAAATCAACAGCATCAACGCCTCGGCAGCGGAACAACTTCCCGGCGTGGTCGCTGTCTATACCGGCAAAGACGTAGCCAGGATCGGCCCGGTGCCGTGCGCTGCAGCGCTGCCTGACCTGAAAGTACCCGACCATCGTGCGCTGGCGCAGAATAAAGTGTATTTCGTGGGACATCCTGTGGCGGTGGTGGTGGCGGAAACCAAGTCCGCCGCACGCGACGCTGTAGACCTGATTGAAGTGGATTATGAAGAGCTGCCCGTGGCGCTCGATGAAGAAAAAGCAGCCAGCGCCAAGAGTCCAGTCATCCATGAACAGTTTGGCACCAACGTGGCCTACAAGCTGACGGCGGGCGAAGGCGACATTGAGGCGGCGCTGAAGTCGGCGGACCAGGTGATCAAGCAGAAAGTCCTGCACAAGCGGCTGGCGCCCATCGCGATGGAGCCGCGCGGCGTGCTGGCGCGTTACTATCCCGGCGAACAGGAGCTGACGTTGTGGACATCGACGCAGATTCCCCACCTTTGCCGGACGCAGGTGGCCATCATGCTGGGCATGCCGGAAAACAAGCTGCGGCTGATCACTCCTGAGGTGGGCGGCGGCTTTGGCTCCAAGCTCAACGTCTATGCCGAAGAAGCGCTGATGGGCTGGATTTCCATGCAGCTCAACCGGCCGGTGAAATGGATTGAGGGCCGCCGCGAAAATATGCAGGCCACCATCCATGGGCGCGGGCAGACCGGCTACATTGAAATCGGCTTCAAAAAAGATGGCACGCTCACCGGCCTGCGTTACAACGTGTTTGCCGATATGGGCGCGTACTTCCAGCTCCTGACGCCCGCGATCCCCACGCTTACCGGCCTGATGCTTTCCGGTTGCTATAAGATCCCCGCGATCCAGATCAATGTGACCGGCGTATTCACCAACAAGATGTCTACCGACGCGTATCGCGGCGCCGGCCGGCCCGAAGCGACTTATGTAGTCGAGCGCGCGCTGGACCTTGTGGCCGCCGAGTTGGGCAAAGACCCGGTCGAGGTGCGGCGTAAGAATTTTCCGCAGCCCAGCGAGTTCCCTTTCAAGACCGCAACCGGGCTGTTCTATGACAGCGGCAACTATCAGGGTGCGCTGGATAAGGCGCTCAAGATGGTGGATTACCCCAAGCTGCGCGAAGAACAGAAAACCGCGCGTAAAGAAGGGCGGTTGATGGGGATTGGCGTCTCGACTTATGTGGAGATTTGCGCCCTGGGCCCCTCGGCGGCCATGCCTGCGGGCGGCTGGGAGAGCGCAACCGTCCGCGTTGAGCCGACCGGAAAAGTCACCATCCTGACCGGCGCTTCTCCGCACGGCCAGGGCGAGGAGACATCTTTTGCCCAGATCGCCGCCGACGAACTTGGCGTGGGCGTGAATGACGTCACGGTGATTCACGGCGACACGGCAATCGTGCAATATGGAATCGGCACCTTCGGCAGCCGCGGCCTCGCCGTTGGCGGCACGGCGGTCTATCTGGCAATCCAGAAGCTGAAAGATAAAGCCGGCAAGATTGCCGCGCACGTGCTGCAATGCGAAAAGGCCTCGTTTGTCGACGGAAAATTCTGCGCTGATGGCAAAGCCAAAGGCGAGGTACCGGCGCCGTCCACCCCGGTGGGTGAGTCTCCGGCAGGCGCATTGCCGCATCCGCACCATGGCAAAACTTTGAGCATGATGGATATCGCGCTGGAAGCGCACGTCGCCAAGAACCTGCCCCCGGACATGGAGCCCGGGCTTTCCGCGACCTCGTTTTTTGAGCCGAAGAACTTCACCTTCCCGTTCGGCACCCACATCGCCGTGGTGGAAATCGACAAAGAGACCGGCGAAATCCACTTCCAGCGCTATGTCGCGGTCGACGATTGCGGCAAGCAGATCAATCCCATGCTGGTCGAAGGCCAGATTCATGGCGGAATCGTGCAGTCTCTTGGCCAGGCGCTCTATGAAGAGCTGGTATATGACGATCAGGGCCAACTGGTGACGGGAACGCTGATGGACTACGCCTTGCCGAAGGCCATCATGATCCCGCACCTTGAACTGGACAGCACTGAAACGCCGTCGCCGGTGAATCCGCTGGGGGCCAAGGGCGTGGGCGAAGCGGGAACCATAGGAGCAACGCCGGCCCTGGTTTCGGCGGTCGTCAATGCGCTGGAGCCATACGGCGTGCGCCATCTCGATATGCCGCTCAAACCGGAAGTGCTCTGGCAGATCATCAAGAATGGTCCAAGGAAGAATTCAGCGGGCGCCGCATAAGCGCACCGGCACACGCAACAGCGCAACAAAGGAGCTTATGATCCCATCAAGTTTTGATTACATCGCCGCCAAGAGTCTCGACGAAGCGCTTTCGCTCCTCGCCAAACATAAAGACGACGCCAAGATCCTGGCCGGCGGCCACAGCCTGCTGCCTGCGATGAAGCTGCGCCTGATGCAACCCAAAGTTCTGATCGACCTGGGCCGCATCAAAGACCTGTCCTATATTAAGGAGGAAGGCGGCAAGGTCCGCATCGGCGCCATGACCACCCACTTCCAGGTGGAAACCTCTGATGTGCTGCGCCGCTCATGCCCGTTGCTGCCCGAAACGGCCACCCATCTTGGCGATATGCAGGTCCGCAATAAAGGCACCATCGGCGGAAGCCTGGCCCATTCTGATCCCGCAGCCGACTGGCCAGCCGCGATTCTCGCGCTCGACGCCGAGATCGTCGCCACCAGCGCCAAAGGTGATCGCGTCATCAAAGCCGCTGATTTTTTCGTCGAGATGCTCACCACCGCGCTCCAGCCCGGAGAAATTCTGCGGGAAATCCGCGTTTCCGGCAGCAAAGGGAAATCCGCACAGGCCTACGTAAAAGTACGGCATCCTGCGTCTGGTTTTGCCGTGGTGGGAGTGGCGGTGAATCTCGTCATCGACAGCGGCAAATGCCAGTCTGCCGGAGTTGGCATCACCGGGGTTTCGCCCAAAGCTTATCGCGCCGCAAAGGTGGAAGGCGCACTGAAAGGCGGTGCGCTGGATGCCAAAACGCTCGCCGCGGCAGCGGCCCACGCCGCCGATGGCGTCGATGTAAATTCTGATCTCTATGCCTCGGCTGAGTATCGAAAGCAACTGGCGGCCGTGTACACGCGCCGCGCATTGGAAATGGCAGTGTCACGCTCAAAGTAATTTCAGTATCGCCACAGTGGGCACGAAGAGCCACATTGGTCTTGCGGACCATCCGCTACGTCACTTCGTGTTTCGTTGTCTTTTGTGGTTGAGGGCTTAGTCTTGAAGATTGAAGGCACCTACAAAATCGCAGCGCCACGGGAACGCGTCTTCGCCGCGCTCACCGATCCACTCATCCTGCAGAAGTGCATCCCGGGCTGTGAGCAGATGGAAAAAACCGGCGAGAACCAATACCACGCAAAGCTCACCGCCGGCGTAGGACCGGTCAAAGGAGTTTTTTCGGCTACGGTCTCTCTCCGGGATATTGTTTCGCCACAGCATTACAAACTGGTGGTGGAAGGTAAAGGGCAGCCGGGCTTCGCCAAAGGTTCCGGGGAACTGAACCTGAGCGACGATGCCGGCGCAACCTCAATCGCCTACACCGGCGACGTCAACGTGGGCGGATTGCTGGCCAGCGTTGGCCAGCGCATGATTCAAGCAACAGGCAACATGCTTGCCGGCAAATTCTTCAAGGCCCTCGAAGCCGAGACCGCCGCCAGCAATCCTTTATCTTCCACCGGAACCTAGCTCCGTACATCGACCGCCGCGGACTCTTCCGTGAGCCGCGCACGCCGGCGCACCTCAGCCACACTCTGGTTCACCAGCAATTCTCCATCGCGGAAGACTGGCTTCATGCGGTCGTCCGGATCATCCGCGCCCTTGCGCAACCGCGCCGTGCTCCAGCTTCCATCTTTGAAGTGCAGCGCCAGCCGTCCTCTTTTTGACGCCTTATCGTGGCCTTCCACCGGGTCTTTGAAGACGTCGCGGTCCTCTCCATTCACGGTCACGTTGGAGCACTTAAATGCAAACTGCTGTGTGTCGCGGTTCAGCTGCTGCAGCAGCGCGCCGCCCATGCCAAAGGTGATATTGTCCGCCGACCACCCTGCGCGGTTCATCGCCGTCAAAGCGTCTTGAATTGTCCAGTAGTTCA
>DASTPO010000064.1:0-8315 GCA_035762225.1 Candidatus Angelobacter sp. | reverse complement strand
CAGGCCAGCCTTATATCCCGAGGGAAAAAGAAGGCACGATGAAGGGCTTTACGCCACCGCCGCGTCTGGCGTTGTCGAATGAGCCTCTTCCCATCACGCGTTCGATCACCATCGGTGAAGGCACCAGCGTGAAAGACCTGGCGGAAAAGCTGGGCGTTCGCGCCAAGGACCTGATCGCGCGCCTTCTGATGAAGGGCGTAATGGCCACGGTGAACCAGAGCCTGGATTACGACTTGGCCAAAGAGCTGGCGCGGCATTTTGGCGCTGAATCGGAAGCCATCACGTTTGAAGACCAGGCAGCACAGGAGCTGGCGCAGCTTACCGGCGCCACGGAAGAGACAACGGCACAGGCCGCGGTGACGCGTCCGCCGGTGGTGACAATCATGGGTCACGTCGACCATGGAAAAACGTCATTGCTGGATGCGATCCGCGAAACCGACGTCGCCGGCGGCGAGGCTGGTGGAATCACGCAGCACATCGGCGCCTACAAGGTGAAGATCACTAAGGAAGACTCACCGGCGTTTGGCCGGCAGATCGTATTCCTTGATACTCCGGGTCATGAAGCGTTTACCCGCATGCGCGCGCGCGGAGCCAAGGTAACCGACATTGTGGTGCTGGTTGTGGCCGCCGATGACGGCGTCATGCCGCAGACCCTGGAAGCCATGGACCACGCAAAAGCCGCGAAGGTGCCGATCATCGTTGCAGTCAATAAGATCGACAAGCCGGAAGCTCTGCCCGATCGCGTGAAGAAGCAGCTTGCGGACCGCGGGCTGATGCCGGAAGACTGGGGCGGCACCACGGTGTTTGTGGATGTCTCCGCCAAGAAACGCACCAACCTGAACTTGTTGATGGAAATGATCTGCCTGGTGGCCGACCTGCAGGACCTGAAGGCCAATCCCGAGCGTCCGGCAACGGGCACGGTGGTTGAGGCCAAGGTGGACCGCGGACGCGGCGTGGTGGCGACCGTGCTGGTACAGAACGGGACGCTGCGCGTCGGCGACAATTTCATCATCGGCAACACATTCGGCAAAGTGCGCGCCATGTTTGACGATCGCAGCAAGGCCGTGGAAGAAGCTCCGCCCTCCACCCCGGTGGAGGTGCTGGGATTGGAGGGCCTGCCGCAATCCGGCGACATGCTCATGGTGGCCGAGCGCGAAAAAGCGCGGCAGATCGCGGAGTATCGCGAGCAACGTGCCCGTGAAGCCACCCTGGCCAAGAGTTCCAAGCTTTCGCTGGAAGGCCTGGCGGAACAGATCAAGACGGCCGGCATGAAGGAGCTACCGATCATCCTGAAGACCGACGTTCAAGGCTCAGCCGAGGTTCTGGCCGACACCCTGACCAAGCTTTCCAATGAGAAAGTGAAGATCAAGATCCTGCACACCGGGGTAGGCGCGATCAATGAAAATGACGTGCTGCTGGCGTCGGCGTCGAATGCCGTGATCATCGGCTTCAACGTCAGGCCGGAACGCAAGGCGCAGGAACTGGCGGACCAGGAAAAGATCGACATCCGCCTGCACTCGATCATTTACGAGCTGCAGGACCAGATCAAGAAAGCCATGCTGGGACTGCTGGAGCCGATCATCAAAGAAACCTACCTGGGACGGGCCGAGGTGCGCGAGACCTTCCGCGTGCCCAAGGCGGGAACCGTGGCCGGCTGCTACGTGCTGGATGGAACCATCAAGCGCGACGCGGACGTTCGCCTGGTCCGCGATGGGGTCCAGGTGTACAAAGGCAAGATCGGGTCGCTCAAGCGCTTTAAAGATGACGCCAGCGAAGTGCGCAACGGCATGGAGTGCGGCATCAACTTGACCAACTTCAATGACGTGAAGAAGGGCGACGTGATCGAGGCATTCATCACCGAACGAATCGCCGCCGAGATGGGAGTGGCCTGAGTTCCTGGGCGCTCGGGATTTCGGCTGCGGCCCGCGCTTCGGCGCGTAGTTGATAATTCAGCCGGGAAGAAGCAATTCCCGTTGCGAGATTCAGAGGCTGCTGGGATCCGGAAATCAGGTAATCGGAACCCATCAGCCCGCGATTTTTTCTCAGGCGTTTCTTTGCTGCCGGCAGCGCGTGCGGAAGACTTCCCCGAAGCAACAGGGATTTATTCTGACAGTGAATTGACTCTTGCAGGTTTTCGAACGGACTGCTTCGACCCATGGATTTGACCAAGATCCCTCCCGCAATGATCTCTCAACTCGCCACCATGGTTGAGGAGTACATTTCCAGCAGTCGCAAGAAATATGCGCCCCAGGCGGCCGCGCTCACGGAGACGCAGCGCGCAGCGATGCTGCCCTTCTTTCCCGCGGAGTTGCTGGAAAGCGCGCGGCTGTGCGTGCTGCGGGGAACCCGCGTCCCCAACCCTTCCATGTACGCCATGGCGAAGATGATGGGCATCCGCAACCTGCCGGACTTTGCCGGCATGGCTGCGATCACCTTTATCGACGTAATTGTTTCCCATCAGGAAGTCACCGATGCCCTGCTTTTTCACGAACTGGTGCACGTGGTGCAATTTGAGCAGCTTGGCTTGAAGGAATTTGCGTCGCGCTACGTGCACGGATTTATCCGGGGCGGCAGCTATGAGGAGATCCCCCTGGAGAAAAGCGCTTACCTGCTGGAAGGGCGGTTCAGCGCGAACCCGAACCAGCCTTTTTCCGTGGTGGATGAAGTTCGACAGTGGGGCGAAATTGCCATCTGAAGCGGCTACCGCGGCTACCTCTCTGGCTCTTGGTGGGGACAGCGGCGCACAGTAACACTGCCTGCCCCTTGCTGCTAAGATTATTGCCATGCATGGACGCCCATCCGCCAACGAAGCCGCGCCTTATTACTTCACCTACATCGATCGCATCCAGGAAGATGACATCCTGCGGGCGCTGGAGTCGCAACTGGATGAGACCATGCCGCTGTTGCACCGGATTTCGGAAGAAAAATCGCTGCACCGCTACGCTCCGGACAAATGGAACATCCGGCAGATGTGGAACCATGTGAACGATGCCGAACGTGTTTTCCTCTTTCGCGCACTGTGGTTTGCCCGCAGCCTGCCCGGCGCGCTGCCCAGCTTTGAGCAGGACATCGCAGTCTCTTCAGCCCGGTGCGATGAGGTTCCCTGGGCCAATTATGTAGAGGAATTCCGCGAAGTGCGTCTGGCCACCATCAGCTTTTTCCGCAATTTGCGGGAGGACGCATGGACGCGCAGCGGCATCGCCAGCGATAAGTCCTTCACGGTGCGCGCCTGCGCCTACATTGCTGCCGGGCATGTAGCGCATCACTCGGCTGTCCTGCGCGAGAAATATCTTTAGAAGCCCCGAATGAAAGGGCCGCAGGGTGCCGGCAAGAACACCCTGCTTCCCCCCAATCGACAAAGACTCTTCAGGCATTGCCGGGAGCTGAGGTGGTTGACACCACGCTGGTACAGAAGGCGCAGCGGCGCGCGGCAATGGGAATCTCACTCAGGCACTCAGGGCATTTCTTGCTGGTGGGGTCGGCGGGCATGGCACTGCGAGCAGCGCGGGCCTTCCATGCGTTCATGGGGGCGATCATAAAGAAGTAGACCGCGGCCGACACCAGCAGGAAAGAGATCAGGGCATTCAGGAACACGCCATAGGAAATCACGGCGCCGTTCAAGGTGAAATTGAAGGCTGAAAAGTCCGGCTTACCCACGATCGCGGCGATCAGAGGCGTAAGGATGTTGGTGACAAACGCGGTAACCACCGCGCCAAAGGCGGCGCCGATCACAACCGCCACCGCCAGGTCAAGCACGTTGCCGCGCATGATGAACTGCCTGAAACCCTTGAACATTTTCTTGCCTCCTATACCTGCCGCAAGATCATACAGGAACCACCTGGACCAGGTGTCACGACATCGGCTCAGATGCGTGCGGGCCCGGCTGCGGCTGCCTTTTCGGCTTCATTTATAATCGACGGTTTAACCCAAGAGGTCAGCCACAAGTGTCTTTTGAAGACAGCATTTATGAGCTACGGCAGCAGAAGCTGCGCGATATTGAAGCGCTGGGGCAGCAGGCGTATCCGCACAAGTTCGCGGCCAGCCACACCGTTCCCCAGATCCTGGCCGATTATGGCGAAAAAACCGCTGAACAGCTGGAGAATCCGCGGGTCCCGGTAAAAGTCGCAGGGCGCATCATCTCCCTTCGACTTCAGGGCAAAGCGGGGTTTGCCCATCTGCAACAGGGCGGCCAGCGGCTGCAGATCTACGTGAAGCTGGATTTTGTCGGTGAAAAGGGTTTTGCCCTGTACAAGCTGCTCGATCTGGGCGACCACATTGGCGTGGGCGGATACCTGTTCCGCACGCGCACGGGCGAACTCACCATTCACGTGGAAGAGATTACTTTTCTAGCCAAGGATTTTCTGCCGCTGCCGGAGAAATGGCACGGCCTGAGCGATGTGGAGCTGCGCTATCGCCAGCGGTATGTTGACCTGGTGATGAACCAGGACGTACGCCAGGTTTTTGTCAAACGCAGCAAGGTAGTGCAGTCAATACGGCGTTTTCTGGATGCGCGCGGGTACATTGAAGTGGAAACGCCGATGATGCAGCCCATCGCCGGCGGGGCCACGGCGCGCCCGTTTGTGACGCACCACAACACTCTGGACGTCGATCTTTATCTTCGTATTGCGCCGGAGTTGTATCTCAAACGGCTGGTGGTGGGCGGGCTGGAACGCGTGTATGAGATCAACCGCAACTTCCGCAATGAGGGCATCTCGACGCAGCACAACCCCGAGTTCACCATGCTGGAGTTCTACCAGGCATACGCCGACTACCACGACATGATGCAGCTTACCGAAGACATGCTGGCGCAGGCGGCGCGCGACGTGAACGGCACAACCAAAGCAACTTTCGACGGCAAGGAGTTTGACTTTGCCGACTGGCAGCGGCTCTCCATGCGCGAAGCCATCATTAAATACTGGCCGGAGGCCGCCGCGCCCAGGCCGGAGATTGCCGACTTTGCTTCGCATGAATCAGTGGAGAAGCTGGCCACGCGGCTGAACGCGAGCCACACGCCTCATATGCCTTACGATCCGAAAGATCCTGCGGGCAAGACCATTGCCGCGATGTTTGAACACGTCGCGGAGCACCACCTGATCCAGCCGACGATCCTGTATGACTTCCCTGTCGCGATCTCGCCGCTATCGAAAAACAAGCGCGACGAGCCGGACTGGGTGGAGCGCTTTGAAGTGTTTGTGGGCGGGCTGGAGATAGGCAACGCTTTCAGCGAACTGAACGATCCGGAAGAGCAGCGCCGCCGCTTTGAGCAGCAATTAAAGGAAAAGGAGCGCGGCGACGAAGAGGCGCACGCCATGGATGAAGATTACATCCGCGCTCTCTCCTACGGGTTGCCGCCGACGGGCGGCGAGGGCATTGGCATTGACCGGCTGACCATGCTGCTGACCGATTCGCGGTCCATCCGCGACGTGATTCTGTTTCCGCTGCTGAGAAAGCAGCAGGATGAAGGCCAGGAATCGCAGTAAATCGAGAAGAGCCAATCTCACCACGGATGCGCGGAGACACGGAAAAAAGCCAGAGGATCGCTTTGCCCTTCAATTCCGGCGATGCACGGCAATCGTGGCTTGCAGGACAATTCTCCGGTCCACGCTCATCCGCGTGGTCCGCGGAAGGGTTTGGTTACAATATTGAATGATGCCGACAGGCCCTGAAATTCGCGAGAAATTCCTGCGCTTCTTTGAAAGCAAAGGCCACAGGCGCGTGCACTCATCGTCACTGGTGCCGGCCAACGACCCAACGCTGCTGTTTACCAACGCGGGCATGAACCAGTTCAAAGACGTGTTTCTGGGCATGGAGAAGCGCGACTACAACAAGGCGGCCACCTCACAGAAGTGCGTCCGGGCCGGCGGCAAGCACAATGATCTGGAGAACGTAGGATTCACCAACCGGCACCACACATTCTTTGAGATGCTGGGGAATTTCAGCTTTGGCAGCTACTTCAAAGCCGAGGCGATCTCCTACGCGTGGGAGCTGGTAACGGCTTCAGAGTGGTTTGGCGTCTCGCGCGACAAGCTGTACGTGACGATCTTCAAGGGCGAGCAGGGCATCCCGCGCGATGACGACGCGGAGAAACACTGGCTTGAGGTCGGCGTTCCCAAAGACCGCATTTTTGCCATGGACATGAAGGACAATTTCTGGTCCATGGGCGATACCGGGCCATGCGGGCCTTGCAGCGAGATCTATTACGACCAGGGAACCGCGGCCTCGGACGATGGCCACTCTGACTGCAAGTTTCCCTGCGAGTGCGGCCGCTACGTGGAGTTCTGGAACCTGGTCTTCATGCAGTTTGACCGCGATAATACGGGCACGCTGAACCCGCTGCCGCGGCCCTCAATTGATACGGGCATGGGGCTGGAGCGCATGGCTTCAGTGCTGCAAGGCAAGGTGTCTAATTACGATACCGACCTTTTCACGCCGCTGCTTGCGGCAGCAGCGCGGCTGACCGGCGTGGACCTGAACAAAGAGCTGGCGGCGGAGAAAGGCTCGCGTTCGGCGGCGAGCCTGCGGGTGGTGGCCGACCACTCCCGCGCGGTCACGTTCCTGATATCCGATGGCGTGCTGCCGGCCAATGAAGGGCGCGGCTATGTGCTGCGCAAGATCCTCCGCCGCGGCATCCGGCACGGCCGCTTGCTGGGCGCGACCAAGCCGTTCATGCATGAGATGGTGACGGCCGTCCGCGACCTGATGAAGGATGCATACCCCGAACTGGCGGAAACATCCGAGCGCGTGGCGAAGATCGTGCTGGAAGAAGAGCGGCGCTTCGCGCATACGCTGGACGCCGGACTGGCGCGGCTGGAATCGGACCTGCAAACGCTGCGGAAGGAAAAAGCCGGCAGCCAGAAAATTGCCCTCTCTCGCGATCCCCTGGGCGAGCAGGGACTCTCGCCGGCGGAGCTGGCAACGCACCAGTACCAGAGCGTCCGCGAGCTGCGCTATCGCGGCGAAGACGCGTTCAAGCTGTATGACACGTTCGGCCTGCCGTTTGATTTCATCATGGACACATGCCGCGACGCCGGCATCAGCGTGGATGTGGAAGGTTTTGAGCGAGCGATGGAAGCGCAGCGTGAACGCGCGCGCGCATCATGGAAGGGCGGCGCCAAGCAAAGCGCGTCACCGGTGTACCGCGAGCTGCGGAAGACCGAGTTTGAGGGCTATCGCCAGACGCGCTCGCGAAACTGCGAAGTTCTGGCCGTGGTGAAGGATGGACAGGGCGTGAGCGTCCTGAATCCGGGCGAAGAGGGCGAGGTAGTGCTGGACCACACGCCGTTCTACGCCGATTCCGGCGGCCAGGTGGGCGATATCGGCATTTTTTATGACGACAAGCACACCAGCATTGTGGCTGAAGTCAACGGCTGTTATATGCCGGTGCAGGGGGTGCGCGCGCACAAGGTCAAGGCGCGCCTTACCATTACCGTCGGCATGAAAGTGGATGCAGTGGTGCACAGCGAAGTCCGTGACGCCACCATGCGCAACCACACCGCCACCCATCTGCTGCACGCGGCGCTCCGGGAAAACCTGGGCCCGCATGTGAAGCAGGCCGGCTCGCTGGTTGATCCCAAGCATTTGCGTTTTGATTTTTCACACTTTGCCGCGGTAGCGGATGAAGAGCTCCAGGACATTGAAGACCTGATCAACAAACAGGTGCTGCGCAATACCCGGGTAGAGACAATTGAAGACGTGCCAATCGATGTGGCCATCAATGAATACAAGGCCATGGCGCTTTTTGGCGAGAAGTACGGGGAGCGCGTGCGGGTGGTGAAGATCGGCGACTTCTCCACCGAGCTGTGCGGCGGGATCCATACCAGCGCCACGGGCGAGATTGGCTTGATCAAGATCCTGAGCGAAGGCAGCGTCTCTTCCGGCGTGCGCCGCGTGGAGGCCGTGAGCGGCGAGGGATCGGTGAAGCATTTCCGCCAGGACCACCGGCTGGGCAGCCTGGTGTCGGCGCTGATTCCGCAGACAAAATCGCACACTCCGGCTGAAGCTCTGCGGCACGAGCTGGAGAAGAAAGACAGCGAGATCAAGAGACTGCAAAAAGAGCTGGAACAGATGCGGATGAAGTCGGCCGGCTCACAGGTGGCTGCCGTCGGCGAAAAGGCGCGGGACATAAAAGGCGTGAAGGTCGTGGTCCAGCGCGTGGACAATCTCGATCGCGGCCAGATGCGCACCCTGGTGGACAACATGCGCAACAAGCTGGGCTCCGGCGTGGTGGTGCTGGGTGGCGTGCAGGATGGCAAAGTCGCGCTGATCGTTGGCGTAACGGCTGATCTCACGGCGCGTGTGCAGGCGGGAAAGGTGAT
>DASTPO010000063.1:0-12554 GCA_035762225.1 Candidatus Angelobacter sp. | reverse complement strand
GGATCGAGCGGAGAAACCCGTTATCATAGTAGCCCGCAGTTCTAGCCACGCCAGTAAAGTCACGGAGGCAGCACGCATGGCCGATCCAAACCAGCACGTCGTTGTTCTGATCATGGAAAACCGCTCGTTCGACCAGATGCTGGGATGCATGAAGGCTGTGTACCCCAACCTGGAGGGCGTGGACCCGGCGCATCCTTTATGCAATCCGGACTTGCCCACAACCAACCCGCCGATCTGCCAGGCTGATTCCACCGCCCGCACCATTCAGGATGATCCGAACCACGATCTCGCGAATGTGTTGCGGCAGATCCAGGGACCGTGCCAGGGCTTCATCACGGATTTTGCGCTGAAATTTCCGCAATCGAAGACGCCGGAGCGGCAGGAGGTAATGGGAGTTTATCCCAGGGGATTCCTGCCCGCGCTGCACGCCCTGGCAGAAAACTTTGCGCTTTGCGACCATTGGTTTTCCTCGCTGCCCGGCCCCACCTGGCCTAACCGCTTTTTTGTGCACAGCGGCACCTCATTGGGACACGTAACCATGCCCAGCGGCATCTTCCATCCCAACCTTCACCTGTACGATCAGACAACGCTTTACGATCGACTGCATGCCAAGGACATTTCCTGGAAAATTTATTACGGAGATGTGCCGCAAAGCCTGGTGATGATCCACCAGTGGAAGTATCCATTCAATTACTCGCACATGCCCAACTTCTTTACGGATGTTCAGGGCGCAGCCAGCCAGTTCCCGGCTTTCGTTTTTATCGAGCCTACCTATTTTGGCGCCAACCAGAATGACCAGCATCCGCCAACCGACGTTTTGAAGGGCGACATTCTGATGGCCCAGGTCTATAACGCTCTTCGCGCCAATGCCGAGCTGTGGAGCACCACGCTGCTGATCGTGCTGTGCGATGAACACGGAGGGTTTGCCGATCACGTTTACCCGCCGGCCGCGGTACCGCCCGACCAAAACACCAAAGAATACGCGTTTAACCAGTACGGAGTGCGCGTTCCCGCGATCCTGGCTTCCCCGTGGATCGCTGCCGGCGTCATCGCAAAGGTCTTTGACCACACCAGCATCTTGAAGTACGCCATCGACAAGTGGCAGCTTGATTCCCTCGGCGCGCGCGCCACAGCGGCGAACAGCCTGGCGCCATTCTTCGCTAATGCGCAGCGAGACACGCCCGCAACCATCCCCGTGGCCCAACTGCCGGTGACTGTTGAAGCCCTGGCACGGACCGCAGCCCAGGCCCAGCCTCTGAATGCCAACCAGGAAGCGCTGCTTTCATTTACGCAATACCTGGAAACGCAGCTGGCCCAGGTTGAGCCGCCGTCTGAGGTGGCGCGGCGGGCCATCGCATTTACCGGCGGGCCGGTGCCGCAGGCGGTGGTTGCGCAGGAACGAGTCGAGAAGTTTCTTGCCTATCGCCGAAACGGCAGCCTCTAGTCTGGTGGGAAGAGATCTGGACTCAGGCGCTCTTGCGGCGCACGGCCGTGCGCCGGGTCTTGCCCGGACGGGCCCTTTCAGACACCACGGTATCCACCACCGCGTCCGGCGTTATGCGCTTCATTCTGCGCCGGGCGGTGGTTGCGTTGCCCTGAAGCGTGTCAGGGCTCTCGCCGAAGAGCGCAGCCATGTATATCCCGCGGCATTCATCGCTGCAGAAGTGGACGGCAAATGGTTCGACGGCACGCGACCGGTCCCAGGAACTGGAAATAGAAATCTCCCGCCGCGCGGAGGTGACGCCGATATTTTCCGCGGCAAACCCCAGGATCCATGTCTCACTGTTCTCTTTCAAGCGACCGCAGCTCTCACACTGAAATCGAACCATAACGCCACCTCCAGCTTGCTTAGATGGCTGGGGCGATTCTGCCTATGTCCACAAATCCAGCTGTCACTTTGGAAAAAGAAGCTTAGAAGAAATATTGATGATTTTGTCCTGGTTCGGCCTGAAATGGAGGAGCGTCGTTCTCCGTTAGTGAGTATTCCGCCCTTCGGGCGGGGATTTTCAAGGCATGGGTTTCTTTCGATCCGATGGAGGTTGGGAGGCGCAAGAACGAGTCCTCGCGCCCCCGTTCATCGTCTCGATGAGCCCACCGGGATATCCCTCAGCATGGTTGCGTCCCCGCAGTGGCCGCTTCCGTTTCACCCGACAGGTTTCATTGTAGCTCCGCCGCATCTTGCTGTTACCAACGTCTGGTTGCGCGTAAATAGGGCCAACCAGAGATGCTCATCTTTTCATTTCGCGACGGAGTTGCTATGCTCCCGGCATGATCCGCAGAGTATTAGCCGTTGTTTCGTTGCTATTGGCTTGCGTCTCGGGGATGTGCCAATTACCTGCACCGACAGCAATCAGCGATTTTGGATATAGCTCCTGCTCACGTAGTTCCTGCCTTTTTGTGCCTGATGACCAACATCCGAAATCATATCGCCAAGGGGACTTGAGCTACACCGTTATCGAAAGCGGCGAATTCACTTTGAGTCGAGGGCAGAAGTTGATTTTGTCAACGCGCCTCGAAGACTTGAGCGCAAGCGTCTTTGTCGTTTGGTCAAAAAGAAACGACTGGTTCGCAATTACGTGGAGCGACGGCGGGGCAATCGGCAACTTCCATACGCGGGTGTTCCATATTGCGGGCGACAACGTGAATGAAGCGGAGTCGGCGAAAACTGCCTTTTCTGATTTTCGGAGCAGGCATTGGTGCAAGGCACGAGGCGACAGCGTGCAGGCTTACGGCTGGGATGAAAAAACCGGCGCCCTAGTCCTCGTTACCTCAGTCTACCCGACCGGTGACTGCGGCAAAGACCTAGGCCACACGGAGGCATATTTGGTGCAGCCGACCGATGGCGCGATACTCAGGCATCTGAGTCTCCGCGAATTCAACGTATACGCGAAATCTCATCCTCAGTAGTTACTCCAGCTTCACGCAGTGCTCCGCCATCAGCTCAGCCAGGACCTCGTCCTTGGTCTGTACCTTCATTCCAAGAACTCGATCCGCTTCTGCTTCTCCTCCTCTTGGCGGTGGGGACGCCCCTGCGATTTGAAAGGCGGCGGCTCCGTTCTCGAACAGTTCTTTCTGCCAGCGGTAGAACACCGTTGGCCGCAGGCCCACTTCCTCACACAGCTCCGAGACCGGCACTTTGTCCACAAGATGCCGTCTCAGGATGGCTACTTTTTCTTCTGGGGTGAAAAGCTTCCGTTCCTTCCTCATGCGTTCGCTCCGTTGTCTTAACGGAGGAACGCTTTTTCCATTTCCAACTGAGGCAGGACAATTTGCGCCGAGGCTTTGTTTGCCGTGAGCGACTAACGGATGTGAGCGCAGCCATCTACGGCCAGGGCAAAGAGAATAGCCAGCAGCGCGGAGAGAAGTACGGTCCAGCTGATGCAGCGGGTCCATGTGCGCAGCATGGGAAAGAGGCTCTGTGCAATTTGATTTGGGCTGGCTGATTTCGCTGTATTCATGGCGATCCTCCTGCGCTGCCCTCGGGGGCAGTCACTCAAAGAAATGCATCCAAGCGTCCAGACGTTAAGTTGTTGATTTCAAGAGGCTAAAGGAGTGCCAGACCGCGGCCAAATGTGGCGGCAAAAAGACACTGTGGCAGAGTGAACACGCGGGCTGCGCGGATTTGGATGCCACTGCTCGATTTCGAACACCAGAGCCCGACACACACCCGTTCATCTCAGCACAATCCCTTTTATTTACATATTGATATAGCGATTAACGGGGTGGAAGCGAACATGCTTTCAACTAACCTTCTGTCTTTTTCATTCCGAGGCAGTCATATCCAGGCGGAAGCCGGCAACTTCAAGGAGAGAGAACGATGACAAAGATGATGCAGGACCTGAAATACGGTTTGCGCGTGCTGCGCAAGAGTCCAGGATTCGCGGCGATCGCGATGCTGGTCCTGGGACTGGGCATCGGCGCGAACACTGCAATCTTCAGCGTCATCAATGCTGTGCTTCTGCGGCCGCTTCCGTATCGCGACCCTTCGCGTCTCGTCCATGTTTGGCACGTTCCTCCGCCCAAGAGCTTTCCCGGGATAACACTCTTCTCCGTGTCGGCTGCCAATTATCTGGACTGGAAGAAGCAGAACAGCGTGTTCAGTGACATGTCAATCTACAGCGGAGCAAGTGTGACGCTGACGGGCGGCGACAAGCCGGAGTTCGTTGTGGGGTCGGCGGTGAGCTCGTCGTTCTTCTCGATTCTGGGCGCGGACCCTTTGCTGGGCCGGACCTTCCTGCCGGGCGAGGATACCGCGGGCAAAGACCACGAGGTGGTGCTGACGTATGAGCTCTGGCAGAGCCGTTTTGGTGGCGACCGTTCCATTGTGAACAAGACCATCATGATGAATGACGAGCCCTACACCGTGATCGGGGTCATGGGTCCGAAGGTTAGGCAACCGGAATACGCCAAGCTATGGATTCCGCTGGTCTGGACGCCCAAGGAAGCGGCGGTGCGCGGTGAACATCATTCCGTGGTGCTGGCGCGCTTGAAACCGGGCGTGGATATCCAGCAGGCGCAGGCGGAGATGACTACGATTTCCGACCGGCTCGCGCGCCAGTATCCGGAAGACGACAAGGACTGGGGCGCGAAGGTGGCGCCGCTCAGCGAAGATATCGTCAGCGACGTAAGACCGTCATTGCTGGTCTTGCTGGGCGCAGTCGGGTTTGTGTTATTGATTGCGTGCGCGAACGTGGCCAATCTCCTGCTCGCCCGTGCGCTGGCCAGAGGAAGAGAAGTTGCAATCCGTTCCGCGCTGGGCGCCAGCCGTCTGCGACTGCTGCAACAGCTGATGTGCGAAACCATCATCCTGTCTGTGGGTGGCGGACTTGCAGGTATTGCCCTGGCGCACTACGGCGTGCAATTCATCGTCAAGTTTCTGGGCGACCAGTTGCCCAAAGGAGTTGACGTTAGCCTGGATGCCCAGGTACTTCTGTTCACCCTGGCGCTCTCCGTACTGACGGGAATGATTGCCGGTATTGTTCCGGCATTGCGGCTCAGCAAAGCCAACGTCAATGAGACGCTGAAACAAAGCACGGCACGGGTGGCGGATTCAGGCGGGAACCGCACGCGGTCAATCCTGGTGGTGTGTGAAGTGGCTCTATCTCTGATGTTGCTGGCCGGCGCAGGCCTGATGATGCGAAGCCTGGCGCACCTGCGCAGCACCAACCCGGGATTTGACGCGAACAACGTGCTCACGTTTTCCCTGCCGATTCCGCGAACACGATTCAAGAACGCCGGCGAAGAGTTTCTCTACTGGAATCAGTTGCTCAGCCGGCTCGAGACATTGCCCGGGGTTGAACACGCAGGCGCCACCGATGATCTGCCTTTTGACAGCGGATCTCACCAGCCGATTGCCATTGAAGGAACACCGGCCGTTCCCATGGCTGAGCAGCCAGAGGTGGATGTGCGGCTGGCTACAACGGGTTTCTTCCAGTCAATGAGGATCCCGCTGGTCAGCGGCCGCGATTTCAATCATGGCGACACCGCCGATCATCCACCAGTCATCATCGTGAGTGAAGCCATGGCCAAAAGGTTCTGGCCGGGCCAGGACCCGATCGGCAAGAGATTGACCTTAACATTTTTGCCGGGACATCTGCGGGAAGTGGTGGGAGTGATCGCCGACGTGAAGCTGGATGGGCTGACGCAGAACGATGCCAACTCGATCATCTACGTGCCGCTCGAGCAGTCCAGCGTGGGGTCGACCCAGGACTGGCGTTCGTTTGGCCTGGATGTGGTGGTGCGTTCCAAGACGAATCCCGGTGACCTGTTTACCGCGGTCAGCCGCACCGTTCATGAGAAGGACCCCAATCAACCCATCATGCACCTGATGACGCTGGATGCGTTCATGGCCAACACGCTGGTCCCGCAACGCTTCAACATGCTGATGCTGCAAGTTTTCGCGCTGATCGCGCTGGTGCTGGCTTCAATGGGAATTTACAGCGTGCTGGCTTACACCGTACGGCGGCGGCTGCGGGAAATCGGCATTCGCATGGCCCTGGGCGCGCAGAGCAGCGATGTGCTCCGGCAGATTGTGCTGGAAGGCATGAAGCCGGCGGTGATCGGGCTGGCAATTGGAATCACCGGCGCGCTCATGATGGGAAGAGTGCTACACAGCCTGGTGTTCGGCGTGTCGACTCGAGATCCAGTGACGTATTTGTCGGTATCACTGCTGCTGGCGGCGATTGCGCTGATGGCCACCGCTGTGCCCGCCTATCGGGCAACGAAGGTGGACCCGATCATGACGCTGCGCGACGAATAGGAGAGCCGCACACAGTTCGCCTGCAACGTG
The DNA here is from genome assembly GCA_035762225.1 of Candidatus Angelobacter sp. Classification (GTDB taxonomy): domain Bacteria; phylum Acidobacteriota; class Terriglobia; order Terriglobales; family Acidobacteriaceae; genus Angelobacter. The sequence continues at coordinate 6,265 of DASTPO010000063.1, read as the reverse complement.
CTCTGCCCGGCTCACTCATTAGGTGAGACAAAGCAGGAGCTATGGTTCGGTGTTTCCGTCCTGGAACACTTTTTGAGGACGACAAAATCATCTCATTGACCGCTTTGCGCGGTCGGCGTAGCATTCTGGCTCACGGCCCCTTTCCAACGCCCTCCGTCTAACAGGAAAAAAAGGAGATGAGAACCATGAAGCGAGCATTTGCTATCGCATTCGTTGCCGTATTGCTCTCAGGGATGATGGCGAGCGCGCAGACTCCGCCACCCGCGCCCAAACCGGGTCCGGAACAGAAAAATCTATCGTACTTTGTCGGTACCTGGACCGTCACCGGCGATCTCAAGCCGGGCGCCATGGGTCCGGGTGGAAAGACGACCGGCAGCGACCACATTGAGTGGATGCCCGGCGGCTTCTTCCTGGTATCGCACACGCAGGAATCCGGCCCCATGGGCAAAGATACAGCCCTGGCTGTCTACGGATATGATCCCGACAAAAAGGTCTATACCTTTGACGAGTTCAACAGCGTGGGCGAGATGGTGCACGCCACCGGCACGTTCGATGGCAAGGTCTGGACCTGGAGCGCCGACCTGAACATGGGCGGCAAAGCCATCAAGAGCCACTTCATCCTCACGGAGGAGTCGCCGACATCGTATTCCTACAAATTTGAAATGTCAGAGGACGGCACAAACTTCGCCACCGTGGTGGATGGCACGGGTAAGAAATCCGCGAGCGCGGGAACGGCCAAGAAGAAAAAGTAGAGGCCGGACAAATCAGGCTATGGCTGGGCTGGCGGGTTGCGCTCTCTTGATCAGCAGCGTACCGCCAGCCAGCAGCGCCATGACGATCAGCCAGATACTGAAAGCCATCCATTTGAGAAGGCTTTCCTGCTCTTCCACCAGGCGCAGAGAGCGTCCGGCAAGAACGAATCCCGGCGTTTTGCCGGGGACCCGCCGGATGACGCTGGCCAGCCTCACGCCGGGCTTTGGCTGCCACGTCACCTTTTCCATGCCATGCTCGCGGACATAATCAGCACGCCGGCTGGAGGCGAAGGCAGTGACTGATCGAGATAGCCGGTGCCCGGACCGGGGCGGCCGTGGTCGTCATAGAAGATCACCACCGGTTGCAGGCTGCGCTGGAGGTCAACGTATGCCTGGGGAATCACGCTGGCGGGCGCTTCACCCGCGGCAATCTGGTCAACGTATCGGTCGGTCATATCGATCTGCGGCTGATCAGCGCCGCGACGCAACATCTGCTGCATGGTCACGGCGGCAGCCAGGCCCATTACGGTAATGACGGCGGCAAGGGCCATGGTGTAGAGCGTGATGGATCGCTGGGAAGCCTGGTGGCGCAACATATGAAAACGCTCCGTGATAGCCGGCGGCAGAAGGTCGCCTGTCGAGAAAACCTTACCACGGATTGCCTGAATTTTCAGCGACGGGCTGTAAAGGCAGCGTCTGAGTAAATGGTCGTCAATGGCCATTGAGACGTAGCGGTGTGCCTCGCTCAATACGACAGAACGGACGGCTCTGTTCAATCGAAAAAACTTGACGGATCACACTGGCCAACGGCACCTTCCTCTGTCATCATCAGGTAGATCTCGCTTCACGGGGCCCAAATTATTTCCCGGTTTTGGAGGACATGATGATGCGCCAGTGGGCAATCGCCTGGTTACTTCTGATCGCTGTGCTTGCGGCTCCTGCCATCGCGCAGGTGCAAACCGTAGGCGACGTATCCTTTGCCGTTCCGGAAGGCTGGGCCTATCAGGGCGCCGCAGACGGCGGGTACATGATGCTGAAGCAAGGCACGAATTTCTGGATCGTCAGCGTGCATCCGCCGCGTCCGACGACGGGTGACCAGAACGCCGATTTCAAGGCGGCGTGGCAGAAGGAGGTGGTTCCCCTCCCCGATTTCCAGCGCTCTCTCCCCGGCTACAACCCGTACGACACAAGCAAAATGCTGCTCGGCTATCCGGGCAAGTATTATGACGGCTTCAGTGACAGCGGCAAGATGTATGCCCGCCTTTATACGCTGGAGACCGGCAAGATGGTGGTTCCGATCACGGTCCTTACGGTCAACCGCCAGGTGCTGGACGCGCTAAACCACATTGTGGAAGCGGTGGTGAGCAGCGTGCGCCTGGCTCCGCTCAAGGCGTCGCCCATCCGCAACACCGTTTCTCTGGCTGATCTGGTGGGTGAGTGGCATTCCGGAATGGCCAGCGCCCGAATGTTTTACGATAGATATACCGGCGCATACGCCGGCAGCAGCACGACCGCTTACAGTGCCCGTTATCAGGTGGCCGGCAATGGCAGTTTTACCTACGAAATGGGCGGCGTGTGGAATGACCGGCCGGTGAATGACAAGGACGTCGGGACGGTGCAATTAGGCGGCGACCTCATCGTCTTCAAGGGCCGCAATCATGAAACGAAATACCACTTCATCAATTTTCAGACGGCGATCGACGGCTCCACGGTAATGACGCTCCTCCCCGGTCAGGAGGATCCCGCGAGGGCGAATGTCACAGCTCTTCAGCAGCTGTTGGTGCGTGAGGCGAAGAAGTAATTGCTTGGCAAGAGACGTTTTCAGAAGGGTTCATGCCCTGCGGAAACCCGGGCAGACGTTCATCGCGTAAGCGATGAATAAACTTCAAACTGTACCACTACCGAAACCCGAGGCCCTTGTGCAAGTTCCCGCGGGTTCAATCGGGCTGCGATGCCCTGCCCTTTGCTGCCGCGTTTTGTCGTTTTGTGTACCTTTAAGTAACTCTTTCGCCCTACCCCACACCCCTATCGGCACTTTTGTTGCAAACAAAGGGCAAAGTGCAATTCGAATGGACTGTTGACCGAGCTGTCGAAGGTCTTTTTCACGTTGTTTTGCCCTCGAATCGCATTCATTGTTTTCGCCCTGCTCGAATCACGGTTTTTACTTTCTAGTTAATACCCAATTTAAACCGCCCAAAGGGTAGACATGCGGCGGCGATCGCTTCTCCTGCTCCTATTCAGTTTTCAAACAGCTGTTCTTCAGATCGCTGGGATCAATCCAACTGGGTCACTCATTTCGTGTTATTCTAACGCCTTTTGTTCGCTTACATCAACAAAAAAATGGCCGCCCTCAACGTGGCCTTTTCAGATTGAATGCGGCGACGACCTACTCTCTCTTTCAGCCGTTCCATAATGGAACTGTGACGGCATTTTTGCGCACGCCTGGCTGTAACCGCCTGTCTGGCCTCGACTCTATGGCTCAAGTCCATGAGTGCCAATCTATCTATGAAAGAGGTCATGATGAATCGCACGAAAAGCAATATCGTGGGCCGCGTGATGGCGGCGTTTTTGGCGAGCGCAATGGTGCTGGCATTGCCTGCGTCTGCATTCGCCGCGCCGAAACCACAGAGCCAGAAGATCACACAAGACGATTTCAACAATGCCATGCGCAAGCTGTGGGAAGACCACATTACGTGGACGCGCCTCTTTATTGTTAGCGCGGAAGCAAACCTGCCGGATAAAGCCGCCACTACGCAGCGTCTGCTGCAGAACCAGACAGACATTGGAAATGCGATGGCCGGATTTTATGGCGATGCCGCCGGCGCACAACTCACTGCTCTGCTGAAGGACCACATTCTTGGCGCAGCGGCTTTGATTGCGGCGGCCCAGTCAGGCGATCAGGCCGCGATTGCCGATGCGTCAGCAAAGTGGTATGCCAATGCCGACCAGATTGCCACATTTCTGAGCAACGCCAACCCGGTGAACTGGCCGCTGGCTGAGATGAAGGCTGATATGAAGATGCATCTGGACCTGACATTGCAGGAAGCCGTTGACCACTTGCAAGGAAACTTCACTGCCGACGTCCAGGATTATGACAAGGTGCATGTGCATATTCTTGGGCTGGCGGACCTGCTGAGCAGCGGCATTGAAAAGCAGTTTCCGCAGAAGTTTATCAAGAACTAAATCAGGCTTGACGGCAATGAGCGCACGCCGTTAATTAGCGGGTGCGCTTTTTGTTTTTACCACAGACGACGCTGAGGAAGAACTTTACCGCGGATTTACGCGGATACACGCGGATCTTGGGAGGAAGAAAACCTTACCACTGATGACACTGATAATACGGATTTTCACTGATCAATCGCGCTCGTGTGTCTGCCGGCGTATTCGACGGCGTCCAGGACGGATCGCTCGATGTAGGGGGCGCGGGTTTCAGGATAACGGCCGCGGAGAATAAAGATCAGGCGGAGCTCGCTGAGTCTCTGTTCGGAAGGTGAAAAGCGCCGGCTGTTGCAAATACCAGACACTGTTGCAAATTGCTATTATGAACGTCGGTGAAAGGTGGGCCCATGACGTTCCCGAGCTTTGGGCGGCCTGAACATTTGCTGCAGGACCTGCGCTACAGCGCGCGCATGCTGCGCCGCAACCCGGGATTCGCGGTCGTCACCATCGCAACGCTGGCATTGGGAATCGGCATGACCACGGCGATGTTCAGCGTGGTTAATGGCGTTTTGCTCAAGACACTGCCTTATCCGGATGCTGACCGGCTTGTCTGGATTGCCCCCCACGCTCCGTGGTATGAAAACTCAGTCTCCCGGGCGGATTACCTGTTGTGGAAAGATCAGGCGCACTCTTTTGCGGCGTTCACGGCCTACAGTAATGAGGAGCGCGCGCTGGTCTACCAGGGACAGCCCACCACGGTGCAACTCGCCTTCATCACGGGCGATTTCTGGAGCATCAGCGGCGCCAAGCCCGCGCTCGGCCGGATATTCACCCCACATGAACGCGACCAGTTGGTACTCTCATGGCCGCTGTTTCAGCGGCGTTTTGGCGGTGACCCAGCGGTGATCGGGAAATCGCTGACGATTGATGGGCGCACGTTCACCATTGCCGGAGTCCTGCCGGGTAATTTCCGCTTTGTCTTTCCGCCGGACATGTATGCGGGAGATCCCATTCCGGAGATAGAAGCGTACATTCCCATTCCGGACGGCCATGAGGCGCCAGGGGATCCCATGCGCGAGACTGCCGAGACCGGCCCAATCCCTACATGGGTGCGCGTGGTGGGCAGGTTAAGAACAGATGCTTCGTTCGCGAGCGCAGAGGCGGAGATGCAGGTGATCTTTGACCGCGTGCGCCGGATACCGAATGTCTATGGCCGCTGGCCAGAAGAGAAGATGCTTTTCATCCCACTGGCCGAAAGAGTCGCGGGGCAACAGCGCACAGCGTTGATCATGCTTTTCGGCGCGGTGGGATTCGTGCTGCTGATTGCGGGAGCGAATTTCGCCAATCTGTTGATGGCGCGAGCGTCCACGCGAGAAAGGGAAATTGCGGTCAGGTCCGCGCTGGGCGCAAGCCGCGGTCATTTGATCAGGCACTTTCTGGTGGAAAGTATCTGGCTGGCAGCGCTGGGAGGCGCAGCAGGACTTTTGCTTGCGCGCTGGGCGGTCGCTATTGCAATACGGATTGGCGCGCATGCGGTGCCCAGGCTGGCGGACGTGCAGATCGATCTACCAGTCATGCTGTTTGCGGCGGCTATCACGCTGGCGATAGGAATCGTTTTTGGACTCACGCCGGTAGCGGGGCTTCGTAGAAACGCCGCGAGCGAATCCGTGAAGGGCGAGGGAGCAACATTTTCGGCAGGCGCAGGACAGGTGAGATTCCGCAGGTGGCTGGTGACCATGGAGTTTGCTTTGGCCATCGTGCTGCTGAGCGGCGCGGCCTTGCTGCTGAAAAGTTTCTGGCGGATGAACGACTTTCCACCCGGTTTTGAGCCGAACAAGCTACTGGTGATGAACGTCTCGCTGGGCGGCCCAAAATACTTCAGGCATTGGCCGGAGCAGAGCGCTTACATTGAGGAACTGGTCTCGCGGGCAGGCCGCCTTCCCGGCGTGGAGGCCGTGGGCATCCAGTGCGGCACGCTGCACCAGGGCCTGGAGCAGGTGGGAGACGTGGCGCATGAGAAAGAGAAGGATGCGTTTGCAGTCCGCTATGTTTCAGCCAGATTCTTCCATGCCATCCGCGCTCCACTCATCGCGGGCCGCTGGCCCAGGGACGAGGAATGGCGCGACCTGAAGGACGTGGTGCTGGTGAACCAGACTTTTGCCCGCGCCTACGGTGGAAGCGGCGACATTCTGGGCAAGCACATTCGCGGAGGCCTGGTGGATGCCGTGATCATCGGTGTGGTGGGGGACTTCAAGGATTTCCAGCTGGACTCCTCCCCCGAGGCGCAGGTCTATCTGCCCTATCCCATGGCTCCGGCAATTCTGAACATGAGAGTATTTGTGCGTACTGAGAAT
>DASTPO010000062.1:0-7056 GCA_035762225.1 Candidatus Angelobacter sp. | reverse complement strand
TCTGCCTGCTCATCCCTAAGACCGCTGCCGGAATCACTTCACGTAACTTAAATGAAGCACGCAACCAAGTACTCAGGATTTGCTCAATTTTTTCTCAAAATCTCAGGCTCAATCCACTCCACCAATCGACAATCTTGCTGGCAACAAACGGCTTATTCACTTTTGTCTTTGCGGCGCAAAGCACCAGCTCTTTACGTTCGAGGCTTGCCGTTCGCCCCGGGACTGGGAAATCTGATATTACAATTGAAGGTTCAGGATTGTGCCCGAGGCTGCCATGAGCAAGCTTTCCCTCCGAGTGAATGGCGTGGTACACGCTCTGGAAATCGACCCCCAGACTCCTTTGTTATTTGTGCTGAGCGATGAGATCGGATTGCGCGGCCCAAAGTTTGGGTGCGGCATGGCCCAGTGCGGGGCATGTAGCGTAATCCTGCGCGGCCAGGTAGTTCGTTCTTGCGTGATGCCGTTGCGTGCTGTGGGCCAGGATGAAGTTACAACGCTTGAAGGCCTTGGCACCCCAGAAAAGCCCCACCCATTGCAGCAGGCCTTGATCGAGGAAGGCGCCGCTCAATGCGGTTTTTGTCTCAGTGGCGTAATCCTTACCGCCAAAGCTGTGCTTGATAAGAAGCCTGACGCTTCTGATCAGGAGCTGGGCCAGGCCCTGGGTGGTGTCCTGTGCCGTTGTTTCGCACACCTGCGCATGTGGCGCGCCATCCGGAAGTATGCCGACGCGAGGAAAGCATGAGCTTCTCCCGCCGTGATTTCCTGAAGACTTCGGGCGCGCTGATCGTGAATTTTGCCGCTTCGTCCCTCGCCCGGCCTTTCCCATTTGCGCAAGGACCGTTCGACACGCACCCCTCTCACATCGACCCCAAAAAGCTTGATTCATGGATAGCTGTTTCCGCTGACGGAAGCATCACGGCATACACCGGCAAGTGCGATTTTGGCCAGGGCATGTTTACCGTACAGACCCAGTTGGTGGCGGAAGAGCTTTGCGTGCCGCTCGAACGCGTCAAGTTGATCCAGTGCGATACGTCTCTTGCCCCCGACCAGGGCACGACGTCCGGCAGTCAGTCCACGCCTACGAATTTCAACTCCGACAATCTGGCGCAGGCCGCGGCGACCGCGCGGGAAGCCCTCATCGCCATGGCGGCCACTGAGTTGGGTGAGCCATCTACGGACCTTACTGTGGCGGAAGGAGTGATCGCAGGCAAGAACGGGCGTCGCGTCACTTATGCGGAACTGATTGGGAGCAAACGCTTCAATATCCCTCTGAGCAGCACCGCCAAGCGGCGATCACCTTCACAGTGGGCCATTCTGGGCAAGCCGGTTCACGCGCTTGAAACTGCTGCGCTCATGACCGGTCAATTTGAGTTTGTGCACAACGTGCGCCTTCCCGGCATGCTGCACGGCCGCGTCGTCCGGCCGCCCGAGGTTGGAGCTACGGTGGTAAGTGTGGACGAGAAATCCATCCGCCAGATTCCTGGAGTGGTGAAGGTAGTTGTGCGCAACAACTTTATCGGTGTGGTGGCGGAGAAACAGTCACAGGCTGCCCAGGCTGCGCGCGAGCTCAAGGTGCAATGGAAACCGGGCCCTGGTCTTCCGCAACAAAAAACGTTCTTCGCCAGCCTGCTCGGGCAGCCGGCGCAGGACGCTTTGCTGGTCGATTCGCGGGACATCGAGCAACAGCTGGCAGTCGCGCCTACCGTGGTGCGTGCAACCTATGTCTATCCTTACCAGATGCACGGTTCAATCGGCGCATCCTGCGCCGTGGCCGAGGTCAAGCCAGACCATGTCACGGTGTGGTCGGCAACGCAATCGGTTTATCCCACACGGAGTGTTGTGGCAAAACTCCTCGAGCGCCCACTGGAAAGCGTGCGTGTGGTCTATACCCGGGGAGCCGGTTGCTACGGGCTCAACGGCGCGGACACCGTTTCCATGGACGCCGCGCTGCTGGCGCAGGCGGCGGGAAAGCCCGTCCGCGTCCAGTTGTCGCGCCAGGACGAGATGGCCTGGGAGAACTTCGGCGCCGCGTGCGTCATCGATCAACGAGCCGGTATTGGTGACAACCACGCCATTCTGGCCTGGGACTGCGAAACCTGGTCCACCTCAAAGGGCGGACGCCCAGGATATGAACGCCCTGGAAATGTGATCAGCGGAATGCTTGCCGGCAATCCCTCGGAGGAGGTAAAGCCGCGCGCTGCGGCCGAGCCACGCGCTGAACTTCGCAACCGCAGCAACCTGGCTCCTTCCTATATCGCCGGATGCGTCAACGGCAAGTGCAGCGGAGCGGGAACAGTACGCAGTGAGCGGGTGCTTTCCCATACGGTGGCATCTCCGTTTTTCACCGGGCCGCTGCGCTCACCGTTGCGGATCCAGAATACATTCGCGCATGAGTGCTTTATGGACGAGTTGAGCGCGCGCGTCAAAGCCGATCCCGTTGCCTTCCGCCTGCAGCACCTTCGCGACCAGCGTGTCATCGACGTTGTGAAGGCGGCAGCGCGTGCAGCTCAATGGGAGCCAAGACCCTCACCCCAAGCGAATCTTCGCCGCAGCGGAACGGCGACCGGGCGGGGCATTGCTTGCGTGGCCTACGAGGGCAGCAACGGCTACACAGCCGTGGTTGCCGAGGTCAGCGTGGATATTGAAAGCGGCCGGGTCACACCCACGCATTTCACCGCAGCAATCGATTGCGGCCCCATCTCTAACCCGGACGGATTGCGCAACCAGACCGAAGGCGGAATTCTGCAGGGTATGAGCCGCGCCCTGGTGGAGGAGGTCACCTGGGATGAGAAGCGGGTTACCTCTACCGATTGGGAGAGCTACCACAGTCTTTATCTTGATCTCCCGCTGCCCTCCATCACAATAACGCTGATCGACCGGCCTGACGCGGCGGCGACGGGCGCGGGCGAAACTGCCATCACCGTCATCCCCGCGGCTATTGGCAATGCCATTTTTGATGCCACCGGCATCAGGCTGCGCGAAATTCCATTTACGGCGGATCGTGTCAGGGCCGCCTTGCGTGACCTGGGAAATCACAGTGGCGATGCAATGTTGCGGGCGCAAGAGAGAGTAAATGAGACGGTATAGGCACGTTCTTGTCGTGTTGCTCATGCTTGTCGCTGCCAGCGTGGCAGGCGAGCAGGCTCTGAGGCTGGCTGCCGCCGCACGACATCAAGCCGGGAAACAACTCGCAGCAGCGCCCGACAACGCTGCCTCCGCCGCGGCGTTTACTGCCCTGCTGCCGGTGTTGCGACATCCTCGCTGCATGAACTGCCATTCCCGGGGCGATTTTCCGCGCCAGGGAGACGACGAACACCAGCACACCATGAACGTGCGGCGCGGCCTGAACGGAGAAGGTGTCGCCGGTTTGCAATGCAGCACCTGCCATCAGGACCAGAACCTGGTTGGCGAACACATGCCGCCAGGCGCTCCCGGCTGGCATCTGCCATCGCCGCAGACGCCGATGATCTGGGAAAACCTCAGCGACCGGCAACTGTGTGAACTATTAAAGGACCCTGCGCGCAATGGGCATCGCACGGTGAAGGAGATCGTAGGCCATATGAGCTCACCGCTGGTGCGGTGGGGCTGGCATCCCGGCGAGGGGCGCACACCCATTCCCACGCCACAGGGCGATTTTCTGGCAAAGGTAAAAGAATGGGCAGCCCGCGGAGCGGCTTGCCCTGGCGAAACCGGACCAACCGCGCGGACAGACGCATCGCCAGTGAAAGAATGACTATGATCGGTAATTACCTTCAATCAAATCCTGGGCTAGACGGCGATTGAAGTTGCGATTCTCCGGGCTCAACGCTTTCAACTCAGGCCGCTGAACCCGCAATCGTTTTCTGTAGAGAGGGGATACGCACCACGAAAGATGTACCGTGGTCTGCGATATTTGTGGAGCTGGTAAACGTGATGGTTCCACCCAGGCTTTCCACGATGTTCCTGGTGACCCATAGCCCCACTCCGGTGCCCTTCTCGCCTTTGGTGGTAAAGAGCTGCTGGAAGACATGCGGCCGGGAGTCTTCCGCAATGCCGCACCCGGAATCGGTGATCTCAACGCTGACGAATTGTTCCTGGCTGGAGAAAGCGAGCTTCAGATCGCCACCGGCCGGCATCGCGTCAATTGCATTGGCAATCAGGTTCGTGAACACCTGGCGCAGGTCACTGGGCGGAAGTTTTACCAGGCCGTCCCCGGAATAAGCGCGGGAAACGTGAATGCCGGCTTTTTTCAGCCGAACGTCAAAGGTGAGGCACACGTCATCGAGCAATTCGCCCAGAGACGTTTCGACCAGCTCAACCGCCTGGCGATGCGGGGCGAGCGTGTGCCGCACGATATTCTTGATTTGGTCAAGCTGTTGCTCCAGCGTGTGGATCAATTTCTTTTCTTCTCCGTCTTCGCGGCCATGCTTGAGAAGAAAGACGAGATTACCGGCGGCTTCTAGAGGATTGTTGATTTCGTGCGCGATGGTCATTGCCAGCCTTCCGGTAGCAGCCAGCTTTTCCGATCGCTGCAGGGCCGTCTCCAGCTGGCGGTTGAGCTTGCGGATTTCTGACTCAGTCTGCTTCCGATCGGAGACGTCGCGGATGGCGCTGACGACAAACAAACCCTCGGCGGTTTGAATAGGGCTGAGGCTGATTTCGGCTGGGAATTCGCTGCCATCCTTGCGCAGGGCGAACAGCTCCAGTCCTGCTCCCATGGCGCGAACCCGCGGGGCGGAGGAGCAATACCCGGCTCGCAAGCGGGAATGATCGCCGCGGAAGCGCTCCGGCACCAGCTGCTCTATTTTCTTGCCGAGGAGTTCATCATGCGGATAGCCGAACAGGGATCCGGCCTGCGCGTTCAGCAAGACGATCACGCCATCGCGATCAACGACAAACATTGCGTCTGGTGCGGAATCAAGCAACGTGCGAAGCTCATACACCACCAGGCACTCCCGGGCAAAGCATGAAAATTAATGAAAGACCGCCTGCTGTGAAAAAATCGTTCCAGCTCTGCCGCCGCAAGTGTACTCCGCTGGACGGAGCAAATTCAAAAAGGCGCCGCGCGGCCGCCCGATCTGCAATGGTATCGGCTCAAATTGAGCCGATCATGCGGATCGCGCGAAGTTCAACAGGAAAGAAGCATTCATCGAAGGGCCTCGGAGCCTCAAAAAGTTCTCCTTAGCGCGTCGCTACCCGTTGTAGCGGGTGGTTCTCCGTTCCTGTCCAGAGATTCTCGCACCCGTTCCGCCAAAGTTGCAAAGGAAAATGGCTTTTCGATGTAGGTTGTCGGCAGGGGAAGTTGGCGCAATCGTTCTCGCATCGCAGCATCAAGAAACCCGGAGATGAGCAGGACGGGTATCCGGGGCGCAATTTGTTGAACCACCCTCGCCAAATCAATTCCCGTCACTTGCGGCATGGTAATGTCGCTGACGACCATGGCAATCTCGTTGTGCCTCTCCTTCAGTATCTTGAGCCCTTGCGCGCCATCCGCGGCGTCGATCACCGTGTAACCCTTCATGGCCAGATACTTGTGGGTAGTGGAGCGGATGGCCTCTTCGTCCTCGACCAGAAGGATCATTTCGTGGCCGCGATCAACAACCGGGGGCAATGTTTCCTCCGCTTTGGCCGAAGCCCCGTGCGCAACAGGTAGAAAGACCGTGAATGTGGTGCCCGTTCCCACTTTGCTCTCAACTCGAATATCGCCGCCACTCTGTTTCACGATTCCATATACAGTGGCAAGGCCCAGCCCGGACCCTTTTTCGCCTTTGGTGGTAAAGAAGGGTTCAAACAACTTATCCAGAACAAATGGCTCAATGCCTTTGCCGGTATCCTCGGCCTTCAGGCAGACATAGGAGCCTCCGGCGAGCCGCGCGTCATCCCTGAGGTCAACGTGCGAAAGCTCAAAACGGAGGACGCCGCCAATGGGCATGGCATCCCGGGCGTTCACCGCAAGGTTCAACAAAATCTGTTCCATCTGGCTCTGGTCAATCTTTACCCACGCCTGGCGGACCGCAGTTTGAATCTTAAGCTGAATGCCGCTGCCCAAGAGATGGCGCAGCATGCTTCCCGTTGCCGCAACAATCTCATTGAGGTCCAAAATACGCAGTTCAAGCTCCTGCTTTCGGCTGAACGCCAATAACTGCTTCACCACGCCGGCAGCGCGTTTTGCCGTCTTCTTGATTTCGATCACATAGTTGCGTTGCTCCCCTTCCAGGGAAAGATCCTCCAGAAGCACCTCGGTGTACCCACTCACGGCCATCAGCAGGTTGTTGAAATCGTGAGCCACGCCGCCGGCCAGGCGGCCCAGGGCTTCCAGCTTGTTGGTCTGCCGCAATTGCCTTTCCAGTTCTCGTTGCCGGCCGATATCCTCGGCCGTGCCTTCAATGCAGGACTCATCCTTAAAATGCGCGCAGCAAAGGCGCACCAGAACCTCGCGCCCGTCACGGCGTTTCCAGACCACCTCTTGAGTGCGGCCATCGCCAACCATGAGCATCTGGGCTATCGCCCGGGCCTCCGCCGGGTCGCGGAAGACTTCGCCTTCAACGTCTATACCCAGTAAATCATCTGGGTTGGAGCATCCCAATATATCGGCCAGAGCCGGGTTCACGGTTTCGAAACGGGCCTTGGCTATGTTCCACCTGAATGCCCCCAGGGGAAGACGTTCGATCATGGTGCGGTAGCGGGCCTCACTCGCGCGTAAAGCTGTTTCCAGGTGCTCGCGGCGCCTGATTTCGGTTTCGAGCTCCTGTTGTTTCTCTGTCAATTGCGCTACTTTGCGCGACACTTTATCGGAAAGCACGCGAACGTGATCCTGCGCCAGCTGATAAGGATCGGCCCTAAGCCCTGAAACCGGGGTGCGCAAGGTCCGCTCGATCGCCTGCAGGATTATTTCCGGGTCGGCCGGTTTCTCTAATCGCCCGGTCACACCGCAGGCTTCGGTGAGCCATTGTGCCTGGTTCTGGTGGTACGTGGCTGAGTAGAAGAGGATCGGCAGCTTGGTGAGGCCCGGTTCAACTCGAATCTTCCGCGCCAGTTCAAAGCCGTCCATGATCGGCATGAGCACATCGGTAATGA
>DASTPO010000061.1:0-4283 GCA_035762225.1 Candidatus Angelobacter sp. | reverse complement strand
ATTCGCAATGCATAAGTAAGAAGCGTAGCGTTATGCGCACTCGGGGGTTTGCTGGAAACCCTGTCCTAAGGCGTGGCCCCGATGCTCGAACGACCCCCGGTTCGGAGGATTTTACCCAAATGAAGAATTATCTATTGACGTTATCGCTGGCCGCCGCGTTCGCAATCCCTGCGGTCGCACAGCAAAATCAACAGAGCAACAATGCCGCAGACCAGACGCAGGCGCAACAGACACAGAGCACCGATTCCGCCACTGGAAAAGATCCATTGGTTTATCAGCGGAAAGAAGGATTCTGGGGCCACCTGAATCCGTTTGCCCGCAAGAAATATGTCAACCGTCAGCTGGATCCCATCCGCGGCCGCGTGAATGAGCTGGACGAACTGACCGCGAAGAACGCCAAGATGATCGCCGACGTTGACGCCCGCGCCACCGAAGGCATCCGCAACGCGATGAGCAAGGCCAACGAAGCCGATACGCACGCGCTCGACGCCGGCAATCGCGCCAACCAGGCGCAGCAGACGGCCCAGCAGGCGCATGCCCGGATCGCCACGGTTGAAGATACGGTCAGCAAGATTGACCAGTATCAGCCCATCACCCAGGCTGAAATCCGTTTCCGTCCCGGCCAGTCCGCACTCAGCAAGAACGCCAAGGACGCGCTTGACCAGATGGCTACCTCCCTGAAGAACCAGAAAGGCTACATCGTGGAAGTACAGGGCTTCTCTCCCGGCAACGGCAACGTCGCCATTGAGAACTCGCGTGAAATGGCCCAGATGGTGGTCCGGTACCTGGTCCTGAACCATGAGGTTCCGGTCTATCGTATCTACACCGTCGGCATGGGCAACGCTCCGGTACAGGCAGAAGACGGCAAAGTTCGCCGCCAAAAAGGTGGACGCGTCGAGATCAGCCTGCTGAAGAACGGACTGGGTGACCTGAACGCCAGCAACAGCTCAGCTCCCAGCACCGGCAGCGGCGTCACCGCGACTCCGGCAGCTCCTGCAACTACCACTCAGCCGGCCACTACTGACCAGCCGACGACTCAGCCAGCTACTCAGCCAACCACTGAACAGCCGGCCTCCAAGCCGCCGCAACAGTAACCAGGCAGCAGCTGTAGTTTTGAATGATTTAAAGCTCGGTAACACCTGATAACCAAACGCAAACCCCTCCTGACCACGTTCAGGAGGGGATTTTTATTGCGATGATTTCTTCACGCACATCTTCCTCGATATATTGAATTGCTTTTCGCTACTCCTCTACCCTGGCATCTTCTGCTGTCGCGGGACGGTTCTCAGGAGTGAATCGGAGCGAAGAGTTGTTCATGAAATAGCTTTTTGAGCCAGTCTTACCGAACTCCACGGGAACAGCCGTGATCTCAAAATTACCCAGGTCGTCCAGAGTACCGGCGCCTACCTCGGTGTGCAGGTATCGGAAGCGATAGCCGTCTTTGATCAACGGGTCTTCGGCGAAGGAGGCATCCAGTGAAAGAAATCTACCAAGGAATTTATTTCCTTCTACCGGCTCGCTGAGTGTCTTGAGGCTGGATGGGTATCCAATCCGCGGATGCTCTCTGGCGTAGTTGTTCACGGCTCTGCTGACAGTTTGCAGGGTCGCTTTTGCGGCTTCCTCATTTTTTTCCATTTGGGTGGGCTGATGAACCAGTTTACCCAGGCCGAGATCGCTTTTTTCCCACGGACCCAGGCTGTCAAGCCGCCATTCGTCATCCTCGAGATGCATGGTGACGATAAACGTGTGCGAATTCCCGTCCTGCTCAATGCGCAGCGGCAGAAGTGCGTCGACGCCGGAGATGTATGCGGCGTCCAGCGTCACCCTGCCTTTAGTCTCGCCATTTTCGTCGATGATCTCCCATCCATCGGCGTTGTGCGCCGGACGTATGGTGCATTCGTTGAGCTGGGAATCCTTCATTTCCAGAAGCTGGTCCATGACGTGCTGCTTGAGAAGTTTGGGCAGCACTTCAATGCTCTTCTGCACAGGCTCAGGCAGATGGCGCGCGATGACCTCTGGCTTGGTTGCTGTGGCAAGCTCTTCCAGAGCGGCCTGCGGCGTGGCGGCCTGCAAGGCATCAAGGCGGATTCCAGACAACAGTGCAAGAAGAAGCCATCGGCTTTTCATTGGGCACCTGCGTAGGAAGTAGAGACACCGCCTAACCGATGGCGGTTCCAGCTCTCCTATAGAACGGGGGTGGCGGAAAATCTTGCACCGCGCCACCGATGCCAAATCCCGCGCATTTCGCCTTGACCCATTGCCGGGCATATACTGCTCGCGCCATGAAACTCTCACGCATCCTCTCTCTTCTTCTGCTAACCGTGCTCGTCTCAGCCACCTTGCCGGCGCAAGGCAGCTTCACCGTCGGAACGGCCACCGCCGCGCCGGGGCAGAAAGCCACCGGCACGCTTGAGGTCCCCGCCGGATCGGACGCCGGCACCTCCATACCCGTGGTGGTGTTCCGCGGCGCGCGCCCTGGGCCAGTGCTGGCGCTGGTGAGCGGCGCTCACGGCACCGAGTACACCTCGATCATTGCCCTGGAGAAGCTGATTCAGACCCTTGATCCTGCCCAGATTTCCGGCACGGTGGTGATTGTGCCGCTGGTCAACATCGCTTCCTTTGAGCAGAAGGTGCCGCATGTGAACCCAGTGGACGGCAAGAGCATGAACCGTTTTTATCCCGGCAAGCCGGATGGCACGCAGACCGAGCGCGCTTCTTACCTGATCACCCGCCAGGTGGTGGAGCGCTGCGATTACCTGGTGGACTATCACGGCGGTGATCTGGATGAGAACCTTCGTCCCTACGCTTATTGGCCCAAGTCCGGTAACGCCCAGCAGGATGCCGCCACCCGTGACATGGTGCTGGCCTTTGGCCTGGACCACATCATTGTCTGGAGTGACCGCCCCAAAGATCCCAACGCTTCACGCTACCTGGATAACACCGCGGGCACGCGCGGCAAGCCGGCCATCGCCGTGGAAGCCGGCTATTCCGGCACTGTCCAGCCCGATGACCTGGCCCTGCTGGTGAACGGCACGCTCAGCCTGATGCGCCACCTCAAGATGCTGCCCGGTGCGCCAACCGTGGTGGAGCATCCGGTGTGGTTTGGCAAGATCGATACCGTGAGCAGTGACCAGCCCGGCGTGTTCTATCCGCTGGTGCAGCGCGGCACCTACGTGGAAGCAGGAATGAAGATCGGCTACGTGACCGACTATTTCGGCAAGACGATTTATGAAGCCCATGCGCCCGCCGCCGGCGTGGTGCTTTATATCTGCGGAGTGCCCTCGATGAAGAAAGGCGATACCGTGGCCAACATAGGCGAGATCACCAGCAATCCGTAAGACAAAAGCTTACTGTTTCGTTCGGTTGAATTGCCACCGCTGAATGAAGTAGATAATCCAAAGGGCGACCGAGAACGCCGAGATGAAGATTCCTCCGCTCGGATCACCATGAAACAGAAGCCAGACGATCTTGTGGTTCTCGATCTTGAACAGGCCAGCCAGCAGTGTATTGAACGATGCCATCCACAGAAACCTGGTATGTGCAGGCAGTGGAGTAGTACGGCGACGAGCATAGAAATAGAGCAGCCAGAAGAAGACCGCCATTGCTATGAATACCTGCCCCCGGCCACCAGAGCCGGAAGCCGGAGTGCTCCAAGCGATCCAGATGATCTTGCCATCTTGAATGCGGAAGAGAAACAGCATCAGGGTACTCAGTACGGCCAGCCAGAAAAACGAGCTTCGCGTTTCTGTCACCAGGCGGGCGCGCTCCAGCGCCAGCTTCTCTTTTTCCGGATCGGGCCGCGGCGTAGCGGCCTTCAGCGCGTCCAACGCGCCGCCGGCGCTGCGGGCAGACTTTTCAAAATCCGGGTTCTCGCGGAAGAATTCTTCCACCAGCGTTCGCGTGGCCGCGCTGGCCTCGCCGGAAAAATAGGCCGGCAAAAGGTCCACAATGACATCGCGCTCGGCTTTCATGGGCGCACCTCCTGGAATGGTTCTCTGGCTTGCATCAGTTTCAAACGCGCACGATGCACTTTGACTTTCACCGTGGTCACGGGCAGGTTCAAAGCCTGCGCAATTTCCTCGTATGGCATTTCTTCCTGCACGCGCATCAGCAGCGCGGCGCGGTCCACCTCAGAGAGCTGGTTCAAGGCGGCCAGCACCTGGGCAAGCTCGGCTTTATGTTCGGTCCGCGTGGCCAGCCCGACCCCTGGATCAGGGATTGAGTCTTCCAGTTCGGTAAGCCGGTTGTTGCGGCGCAGATGGTCGCGATAGAGGTTTCTGGCA
>DASTPO010000060.1:0-2183 GCA_035762225.1 Candidatus Angelobacter sp. | reverse complement strand
CGCCGGTAATCATGCTCAGGGCGTGGCGCTGGCCGCCGGAGTCTACGGGATCAAGGCGGTCGTGGTGATGGCCAGCAACGCCACCCAGTCCAAGGTTGATGCCACGCGCGCGTACGGCGCTGAAGTCGTTCAACATGGCATGATCTGGGACGAAGCCAACGAAAAAGCCAAAGAGTTGGTGAAAGAGCGTGGCTACACCTACATCCACCCTTTTGACGATCTGCAACTTATCGCCGGGCAGGGAACGCTGGGGCTGGAAGTTTACGAAGATTTTCCCGAGATTGATGTTGCGGTGGTCCCGATCGGCGGCGGCGGGCTGATTTCCGGCGTCTCCATGGCGCTGAAGGCGCAGAACCCGAAAATCAAGATCATCGGCGTTGAGTCGTCGGATGGGCCGGGCATGAAGCGCAGCATCGAGGCCGGGCACGTGGTCACGCTGGACAAGATTGATTGCATTATCGATGGCCTGCGGGTGAAGCGCGTGGGCGAAAATAATTTCTCCATCGTGCAGCGCTTTGTGGATGACATTGTCACGCTGCCGGACAAAGAGATTTTTGACGCGATGATCTGGGTGATGTCGCGCTGCAAGCTGGTGGTGGAAGGCGCTGCCGCCGCTCCAGTGGCCGCCCTGCTGCATGGATTGATCAAGGCTCCCGCTGGATCAAAGGTAGTTGCTGTACTAAGCGGTGGAAACGTGAACCTGGACCAGCTCAAAGGGCTGAAGTGGAACTAGACCACGGAAACAATTCCTTTGCCTCGCCGTTAAACATGCGATAGGTTAGCCGCATGGCCAATCCACAGGACGAGTTGGAGCTGCTGCGCATGCAGATGGCCGCCCTGACCGCGCGCATTCATCGCCTGGAACAGCGGGCCGGAATCGAACCAGTTTTTCAGGGAACCCCGACCCAGCCACCGGCGCCGCAGACTTCTACATCAACTACGCCTCCACCGCCGCCCGTCACCGTGAGCCAGGGCGACCTGAAGCGTGTGGCACTGCCTCCCATGCCGGCGATCCCGCCGCGGCCGGTTGCCGGCGCCCCAAATTACACCCAGACGCAGCAATCCAGCGATCTGGAAGGCACCATCGGCAAGTTGTGGCTCAACCGCATCGGCATTGTCGCGATTCTTTTTGGCGTCGCTTACTTCCTGAAGTATGCGTTTGACAGCGGTTGGATCGGCCCCGGCGGACGAGTGGCGATTGGCCTGATCGCGGGCATTGCTGTGGTGCTGTGGAGTGAGAGCTTCCGCAGGAAAGGCAGCGCGGCGTTTTCTTATTCGCTTAAGGCTGTTGGCATAGGCATTCTCTACCTGTCATTGTGGGCGGCGTCGCAATATTTCCATCTGGTTCCGGCGTCGGCAGCCTTTGTCGCCATGATTCTGGTGACGGCCTCCACCATCACGCTGGCGCTGACGCAGGATGCGGAAATCCTGGCCGTGTACGCGATGATTGGCGGGTTCAGCACCCCGGCGCTGGTCTCCACCGGCGAAAATCACGAAATCATTCTCTTCTCCTACCTGTGCCTGCTGGACCTTGCCATTCTGGCGATGGTGAGTTTCAAGCCGTGGCGGCGCATCGTGTGGGGCAGTCTCGTCGGCACCCTGACGCTGGGCTTCGGATGGGCGGCCGCCTTTTATGACTCTACCGAGCGTCCAGTCACCGTATTGTTTGCCGCCATCTTTTTTGCCATCTTCGCCCTGGTCCCGCTGGTTACGCCGCTCACGCGCTCGCGCTGGCACAGGGGGTTCTCTCTCACGCTCACCATGCTTCCGCTCGTGAACGCGGCGTTGTTCTTTCTCACGCTGTACGCCATGTATGCCCAGGAGACGGTCACGCTGACCTGGTATGCGCTGGCGCTGGCCGCGGTCTATCTGCTGCTCAGCAGCCAGTTCAAGAGGCGCTCGGACGGCGAACCCGACGTGGCGAAAGTGATCAACCTTCTGCACATCGCTATCGCGATCGCCTTCATCACCATCGCGATTCCGCTCAAGCTCAACCAGCACTGGATCACGATTGGCTGGCTGGTTGAATCCGCCGTGCTGTTGTGGGTTGCGGTAAAGACCAGGACCGACCTCCTGCGCTATTTTGCCGGATGCACCCTGGCTCTGGGCGTCTGCCGGCTGCTTTTCTATGACGACTTTCAGGCTGACACGCTGTTCTTCAATGCGCGCTTTGCCACCTACCT
>DASTPO010000059.1:0-5304 GCA_035762225.1 Candidatus Angelobacter sp. | reverse complement strand
CCAGTCGTCTTCCGCGAGCCCATCTTCGATAGAAACAATCGGGTATTGGCGCGCCCAGTCTGCCCAGAAGCGCACCATTTCTTCTGACGATTTCACTGATTTGTCTGATTTCTTGAAAACGTATTTACCCTGCTCTTTATCAAAGAACTCGCTGGCGGCGGGATCCAGGGCGATGCTCACGTCCTGACCGGCGCGGAAGCCGGCTTTCTGCATGGCCTCCAGGATCAAATCAATGGCCTCAACATTGGCCTTGAGCGAAGGCGCAAAACCGCCTTCATCGCCGACGGCAGTGTTGTATCCCTTTTTCTTCAGGACGGACTTGAGCGTATGAAAAATTTCCGCGCCCCACTGCAACGCCTCTGAAAAAGTCTCCGCGCCCACGGGCATGGCCATGAATTCCTGGAAATCGACATTGCTGTCAGCGTGCGCGCCGCCATTGAGGATGTTCATCATCGGCACGGGCAGGATATTGGCCGCGACTCCGCCCAGATAGCGGTAGAGCGGGGTCTTCATGGCGTTGGCGCTGGCCCGCGCACAGGCCATGGAGACGGCAAGGATGGCATTGGCGCCGAGCTTGCCTTTGTTCGGCGTCCCGTCCAGCTCAATCATGGTGTCATCAATGCGCCGCTGGTCGGTGGCGTCCAGGCCCTGGAGCGCGTCAGCGATTTTGAGATTCACGTTGCCGACCGCCGTCTGTACGCCTTTCCCCATGTAGCGATGCTCGTCGCCATCGCGCAGCTCGGCCGCTTCATGCTCGCCGGTGGATGCCCCGCTGGGCACTGCCGCACGGCCCAGAGAGCCATCTCCCAGAGTGACGTCGGCCTCCACGGTGGGATTGCCGCGAGAGTCCAGAATTTCACGAGCGTGGATATCAACAATGCCGGTGTCCATGAATGTCCTTGGGTGTCTTTAATGAAGACTAGTGTGAAGAGAGCGATTATAAATGACGGCAACGATTCCGGCACGGCGCCGGAGATTCGGCTCAACGAAACGCCTTCCATCGAGTCATCTATGCTACGCTTCATTGACGAAAGAGTTCGGGCAGGGACACATGTACGCACTCGGATATGATCTCCGCTTCGCGTTTCGCCAACTGCGGCGCGCTCCCGGTTTCACCATAACGGTGGTCTTAACCCTGGCCATAGGCCTTGGCGCCACTACGGCGATCTTTTCGCTGGTCGAAAGCATCCTCCTCCGTCCGCTGCCCTTTCGCGATCCCGCTCGCCTGGTTCTGCTGGGAGATCATTTGGGGAGCGGCCCCAACACTCCAGTTACCGCGCGCGAAATCGGAACATATTCCAAGTCGACCAGCGCGTTTTCCTCAATGGGCGGCTACATATCTTCTACTTATGAGCTTTCCGGCGGAGCAACTCCCGAGGAAGTGCAGGCCGCGCGCGTCACCGCAAGCGTGTTCCCAACCCTTGGCGTCGATCCCATTCTGGGCCGCCTCTTTACCCAGCAAGAAGATGATGGCCATCAGCCGGTTGCCGTTATCAACTATGCCGTGTGGCTGAACCGCTTCAACCGCGACCCTCACGTTCTTGGTAATTCCCTGGTGCTCGATCGCAAGGCCTACTCGATTATTGGAGTGATGCCGCAGGATTTTGAATTCCCGTTGCAGTCCGACGGCCTGGACCAGACGCAGATCTGGCTGCCGATGAGCTTTACACCCGCAGAGCTTTCCGATGATCGCGCCGGATTCTGGGGATTTCACATGGTCGCCCGCCTCCGTGATGACGCTACCCTGACGCAGGCCGCACAGGATACTGACCGTGTCGCCCAGCAGATCATGCGCGACTTCCCCGCCGGCTTGTCGGCGATCCATATTCGCGGGGACGTCACGCCGTTGCGCGAGTACTTTGTGGCCGAAGCGCGGCCGTTGTTGCGAATTTTGTTTTTCGCGGTGGCGATTGTCCTGCTGGTGGCGTGCGTGAATGTTGCGGGTCTGCTGCTGGCCAGGGCGGTCAAGCGGCACAGCGAATATGCGGTTCGATTGGCCCTGGGCGCCCGTTCGGGCAGCATCATTCGCGAATCTGTTCTGGAGGGCCTGCTGCTGAGCGTGAGTGGCGGATTGCTGGGACTGGCGCGTGCCGCGGCGGCCATCCGCGCGACGGTGCACGTGCTGCACCAGTCCATGCCGCGCGCGGACTCTGTTTCCATGGATTCCTCTGTCGCCATCTTCGCCCTTGTCCTCGCTCTCGCGTGTGGTGTGCTCTGCAGCCTTGCGCCTGCATTCGCAGCCCTGCGCACCAATCTCACGCAAAGCCTTAAAGCGTCTGTACGCGGCAGTGGAAGCGTAAGCCACACCTGGCTGCGGTCAGCCTTGATCGTGGCAGAGATTGCCGTCGCGCTGGTGCTGCTCACCACATCGGGAGCCCTGCTGCGCAGCTTCCAGAAGATGCGCGCCGTTGATCCGGGTTTCCGTCCAGACCACGTACTGGTGGCCCGCTACCGGCTGCCGCTGGATGAATACGCCGGCGACTCCGCCGTCGATGCGTTCAATCATGCGGTGGTGGCGCGGATTTCCAGCAAGCCCGGAATTGTCGCCGCCGGCATCACCACCGCCCTGCCGTCATCCGGCTTTTCACCAGAAGCTGGATTTACCATCGAGGACCAGCCCGCGGAAAAGTGGAAGCTGAAATTCGGCGGTTTTGCCATTACTGATGGCGACTACTTCCGCGCCATGGGAATGCCTCTGCTCGAGGGCCGCACTTTCACCCCGCAAGACCGCGCCAACTCGCCGCTGGTCGTGATCGTCAATGAATCGATGGCGCGCCATTCCTGGCCGGGCGCGCGCGCTCTGGGCAAGCGCATGCACGTCGGCGGCCCGAAAAAAGCATTGCCCTGGGCGACCGTGGTGGGCGTGGTGGCGGACACCAAACTTGGCGCGCGCGATGAGCCCAGTCTTGACCAGTGGTATTCTCCGGCGCAGAAGCCTGCCATTCTTTACGGCACTGCCTCGGGGGAAACTGCCGGTGAACCAAGAGGCGGATACATCGTTCTCCGTTCGGCGCTTCCTCCTGAAGAGATGACGCAAACGTTGCGCGCCACCGTCGCTGAAATCGATTCGCGGCTTGCTCTCCGCGAGATGCAGACGATGAATGACGTGATCGCAACCGTCGAATCGCCCCGCCGTTTCAACACCAGCCTGATTACTGCCTTCGCTTTAGGCGCTCTTCTGCTCGCGATTACCGGGATCTATGCGGTGGTTTCCTTCTCGGTTTCATTGCGCACGCATGAAATTGCCATCCGCATGGCCCTCGGCGCCCAGCGCAACGGCGTCGCGCGACTCATCCTCCTTTCCGGTGCGAAGCTGGCTCTCCTGGGATGCTTCCTTGGCGTCGCTGGTTCTCTGGCAGCGTCGCGCCTGGTCGCTTCCTTGCTGTTCGAAGTCAGCGCCACCGATCCGTTCATCTACCTTGTGGGCGTGCTATTAATGCTGCTGGTCTCGCTGCTCGCCTCTGCCCTTCCTGCAACCCGGGCTGCATCGGTGGAACCGATTCATGCGCTGCGTTCTTTTTAGACATTCAACGTGGATTGCCGCATCCTTCATGCGTCACTCAAATTGTTTTCTGAAAACATCGCCTTACTCCGGCTGACTTCTGTTATGTTGAAGGTTTAACCGAGGAGTCCGATTTCATGTCAATTCAGCAGCAGCCTAATATCCGCCTGGTCAATGCCCCTGATTTCCGCGATGGGTACGCCAACTCTGTGCAGGTCCGCGTCAGCGTGTGGGATTTCCTGCTGGTATTCGGGCGCTTGCAGCCGGTCACGGCGCAGGAAGTTGAAGTGCAGAACTTCCAGGGAATTTATCTCAGCCCGCAGCAGGCCAAGGCGCTGCTGACCATCCTGGAGCAGAATGTGCGCCAGTATGAAAGCACCTTTGGCGAAATCAAGCTTGATCCCGGCATGACCGCGCAACAGCAGGGACAGATCAACTAGCGGTCCAACGTTTCGATATCCATTGTCACGTTCAAAACGGAGCCAGAGAGAATTGGTCAAATCAAATTCCAGCCGGCTGCCGCAATGGTCGTTCTGGCGAATTTTTCCCGTTATCTTCATCGTCATCGTTCTGCTGCATGCTTCACTGCTGCGGCTGCCTTTCTTTTGGGATGAAGCCGGATTCTACGTGCCTGCCGCATACGACCTGGCTCATTTTCATGCGCTGATTCCCCGCACCACCATGGATACAGGCCATCCGCCGCTGCCCGCGGCTTATCTCAGTCTCTGGTTCACCGTTGCCGGATGGACACCCGTAGTCGCTCGAATCGCCATGTTGTTGCTGGCCGCGTGCGCGCTTACTAATGTCTTTCTGCTGGCCAGGCGGCTCACACGAACCGGCGTTGCTGTCGCTACTACGATTGCCACGGCGGTTTATCCCATCTTCTTCGTGCAAAGCTCGCTGGCCCATGCCGATCTCGCCGCCGCCGCGTTCACTCTTTGGGGCATCAGGCTCTATATCGAGCGCCGCGTCTGGCCCTGTCAGCTGGCTTTCTGCCTGGCGGTGCTGAGCAAAGAGACAGCCATCATTACGCCGTTGGCGCTGGCTCTCTGGGAGCTTTTTCCGTCACGCGAAGAAGCCCTCCGCAATCGCTTTACGCGCGCAGCAATCGCGCTTGTTCCCGCCGTGCCGTTGCTGGTCTGGCTGACCTACCATCATCACGTCACCGGCAGATTTTTCGGCAACGCCGACTTTTACCAGTACAACGTTACGCACGCCATCAATCCGCTGCGCTTCCTGCTGGCCCTGGGGCTGAGAATCTGGCACCTGCTCGGCATCATG
The DNA here is from genome assembly GCA_035762225.1 of Candidatus Angelobacter sp. Lineage (GTDB taxonomy): Bacteria > Acidobacteriota > Terriglobia > Terriglobales > Acidobacteriaceae > Angelobacter. The sequence goes on along the minus strand of DASTPO010000059.1, from coordinate 521 downwards.
AACATGCTGGCGCTCACCGCGGCCACCGCTGTGGCCATGTTCTTCCGGCCCATCCAGGACGAAGCCGGCGAGCGGCCGCGCATCGCCATTCCCGTGCAACTTCAATTCGGGCTGATTATGCTGGCGCATGTCGTGGCTTTTTCCCTGATCGGCGGAGCCCTGCTGACGCGCTACCTTTTGCCGGTCTATCCGCTGGTCATCATGATCGGCATGTCAACCCTGCACCGCCGCATTGCCCGCTGGGAATGGCCTGCCGCTTTGATGGTGATGGTCTTTGTGCTGGGACTGTTTTTCGATCCGCCATACCGCTTTGCTCCGGAGGACAATCTCACCTACAAAGATTTCGTCGAGCTCCATGTGCGCGCCGCGAAATTCCTGGAGCAGCATGAACAAAAACTTACTTTGCTCACTGCCTGGCCGGCCAACGACGAGCTCACTCGGCCCTATCTGGGATATGTCCGCCAGCCGTTTCAGGTATTGCAGCTCCGCGACTTCACCGTCGAGGAGTTGATCAAAGCCCG
>DASTPO010000058.1:0-6339 GCA_035762225.1 Candidatus Angelobacter sp. | reverse complement strand
TCGGTCCCGCGCTTGATCACGTCAAACCGCGGCATCGCCGTGCTGAACGGCTGCACGCCAAAGGTCGGGCTGGGCGGTGCGCCGGTGGGAATTCCCCTTCCTACGTTGCCGCTGCCACCGCTGCCGCCGCTGGCATACGCGCTGTTAACGAACGGATTGAGGCCGTGAATGGGGGCAAGCATGCCGCCAGTCGTGATCAGGCCCCATTTCACTAATTCACGCCGGGTAACTTTGCCCTGGGAAAATGCCCGGAGAATCTCCGCGCGGTTTTTTCGCGCGTTCTCAGCTTCTTTGATCCTTGCCTTGGAAGAGTTTTCGTTTAAGAAGAATCCGTCGTTTCTATGAATAGCCATGAAGGAGCTCCAATGGCGGTAGACCTGGCGAAAGGCGACCGCATAGATAAAGAGACAGTACGTCTGCGGCGATCCATGCCGCGGACCCGCAGTCCCGGACCGAGTGTCGAGGGCAACCGAACCAGGCTATGCGTTCAGTAGTCCAGTAATCGCGGTAGCCGTACATGCCGGCCAACCAGCAACACATCCCTGAAATTATCTTGGTGTCCGCGACAAGCACTCGCTTTTGTCCGTGCCGCGAAGGCGCGGATCTGCGTTGCCGTGACTAAAGCACACTTCAGGCCACGCCATGTCTGCTGAAGCACACACAGCTCGCGCTGAACTATGCCCGGAAGGAATTAAGAAAGCATCTGAAGTGCTTGGCAGACATTTTCATCTGTCCAGCTGAACGATTGGTCAAAAACGGAATCGCTTATTGTGTGAGGATGAATCGCTGCCTCTCTGAAAAGGCGCGATTTTATGTTCCGCCGACCAATGTCCTTCTTTTTGTTGCTTTCTTGGAGAGCATTGTGACGAAGTTCCAATACGAATTCTGTTCTGCAGAGAACACATTTCGGTAAAGATATGTCAACCGTACAATGGAAAGGTAGGTCCGGTTGGACAATCACGAAGTAGTCATTCTCTTGTAAGGACCTGGCGCAATGTAGAGCGGACAATAAGACTTCCGCTGTAGTCCCCGTCATACGAGATCAGGCCCTGCTTGCGGAAGCTGTTCATGAAAATGTTGATTCGGGATCGTGTAGTGCCGACGATTTCAGCCAGCGTCTCCTGGCTCACTTTAGGCACCTCCATCTCCTGTTCTCCCGCGCCGTTCAAGCCGGCCATCGACAGAAGCACACGGGCGAGGCGTTTCTCCCCGGTATTGAAGAACCGGTCCATCAAGTCGTCCTGCATGCGCACATTGCGCGAAACAACAAAAGACAGAAAGAAATTGAAGAAGCTCGCTTCGCGCCGCAGCGCGTCGATCATGGCTTTGCGCTCCACCCTCATGACGATGCAATCCGAAATCGCCATCGCGGTGGTGGTGCGTATGGTCTGGTGTTCAACAATGCACTCTTCCCCCAGGAAATCGCCGGCGGACATGAGCGCAACCGTCGCCTCCTTGCCTTCGGTTGAAACCGCTGTCAGTTTGACCCGGCCTTTGAGCAGGTAAAACACGCAATCTGCCGCCATCGCCTGGTAGAAAACTGCTTCCCTCTTTTTTAATCGCAGCACGCTGCTGCCCAGGCCGCGCAGACAGGCCACAGGATCGTCTGGCCATGGCGAAGGAGACTTTGAGTTCACCGCGCCGGAAATGCCGCCCGCGGCCTGAACTGCGCTTCTATTGGTATTCATCCGTTGACTCATCCCTTTTCGATCCATCTTTCTGGGCCGACTTTCTAGTCTGACGTGACACTCAATTCAATCGTTCTCGCTGGCGATGCCCGCCCGGAAGACGGGCATCGCCCCTTTTGGCCTCACGTCAAATCTTTCAACTCCGCTACTGGCATGACGCCATTAAACCCATCCACTCGCCCACTCACGGCAGCAGCAGGCGAATCGGCACTACCTTGTCCGGCGTCAGTATGAAGTTTGGCAGCAGCACCGGCGGAGGGTTCCCACCGCCACCCGGGCTACTGACCGGGGCCACATAACCAGTCATGGTCACCAGCGCGTAGTTGTTCGCCTGGACCGAATCGGTCCCGCTGAACTTGACGATGGCCGCGGTCTTGGCGCTGCTGTCGCTGGTGGTCACCGAGAGTTGTATCGTCCACGTTTGTCCATGGGGGAGCGTATTGAGCGCGCACGCCAGTCGGGTTGAGTTGGCGAACGCCGGCGCTTGCACACAGAACCCGCTCGGCATAGTCACAATCGACTGGATCTTTACCGCAGCGGGCAGATGTTCAATCACAATCACGCCGTTTGCGTCATTCGCACCAAGATTGGTTACCTCCCAGGTAATCGTGCCGGCATCAGCGCCGGGAACATACCCACCGCTGATCCCAAGGTCCGTTACCACTGCCGGTGTCGGCGTGGGAGATGGCGTTGGCAACGGAGTTGGCACCGGTGACGGCGCAGGAGTTGGCGTCGGCACCGGCGTGGGAGTGGGCACGGGTGTCGGGACCGGAGTCGGAGCCGGAGTCGGAACGGGCGTCGGCGTCGGTGCTGGAGGCGGCGGTGCAGGTAGCGGCACTGAAACTGTAGTCGTGATAGTGGAAGAGCCGGTCGCCGGATTGGACAGAGTCATGGGCTGTCCACTTCCATCGAGCGCCTGGATCGTCGCCGTGTTGGTGACAGTAAAGCTCAACGTCTCCGTTATCCCCACCGCTGCCGTGCTTCCCGCGGCCAGGCTGCCGAAGTTGCACGTTACAGTTGAGCCGGTCGCGCAAGCTCCAACGCTGGCGACTGCCGATGTCACCTGCGCCGCCGTGGCGTCGAAGGCATTGCCCACAATCACGTGAGCCACCGTCGACTTACCGGTGTTGGTCACGGTGATTTGATATCCGGCCGTCGATCCCGCGGATGCGGCGTTGGGCCCGCTGATTGTTACGATGAGGCTCGCCACGGAAGGTGACGGAGGCGCACTGGGCGTCACGATATTGGAAGGCGCGGAGGTAGGACTGTCCCCGATCGCATTGGTGGCATGCACCACAAATCGGTAGCTCGTGCCATTCGTCAATCCGCCCACTACCAGGCCCGTCGCCGGCGCTTTCACCGTTACATTGATCACCGGCAGCGCGCCCGAAGGCAGCGCGGTAATCGTATAACTGAGAATCGCTGATCCACCGTTCGAAACCGGCGTGGTCCAGGAAATGCTTGCATTCGTATTTCCCGCCTGCGCGGAAACATTTCCCGGCGCGTCAGGGACGGTCGAAGCCTGTGGCGTCACCATGTTGCTGGGCAATGAAAACGCCCCCGTGCCCACCAAATTGGTTCCCGCCACGGTGAACTGGTAGGAAACGCCGTTGGTAAGCCCGGTGATCACAGCGGTGGTTGGCACCGAGGTTGAGCCCTGAAGTGGGTTCACAAAAACGTCGGGCACCACGGCGCCATTCGAGGCAAACGCATTGTGCACCGTGTACTCGGTCACAGGTTGGCCATCCCCCGCGGGGCTCCAGTCGACTGCTGCCTGTGAATCTCCGGCCAGCGCGAGCACATGCGATGGAGCTCCCGGCGCAGCCGGCGCCACCTGCTGCGGGCCCACCAGCCACCAGTGTCCGTGGGCGCTGAGTTTGCCGGCAGTTGGATCGTCGGCTGCGTATAGAAAAAGATTGGTCGGATCCAGCGCCATCCCGCTCAGGAACTGAAATCCCGTGGCGTAATCGATGGTCACCTTCAGATTCACGGTGTCCACCAGCGTAATGCTCCCCGGTTTTCCGATGAACAGATTCCTCCCATTCATCGCCGGGTACATCTGGTCGCTCATCACATATGTTGGAGAAGCTGTTTGCGGCACCAGGATGTTATTGCTCTGGCAGGCCTGCGGGTTCACTGACGTCATACAGCTATCAGCCCCAACCATGATCCATGCCGCCAAACCATCGCCGCCGAACAGATCGTGGCCAATCCATCCCAAACCAAAATTCTTCTTGTTGTCAGGAGTAGTGCCGATGACTTGCACATTCCCGCACGGCAGCGGCTCGGTCTGCGGAGACACCACACGAAGAATATTCCCGCTGGCCTTGAATCCAATGTACAGATTTCCATCGGGCCCCAGCACCGCCGAATCGGGAATATTGCCGGGAATGCCGCATCCCGGAAGAGTCTGGTGCACTACGCCCGCGTTGCCGCCAAGTACTTCCGCATGGAGCGGGTCCAGGACGCCCAGACCGCCGTCTCCATCCGGCATGTAGTGCAGGCGGAAGATGCCCTGCGTGTTCGCCTGCAGATCCACCGCATAGATGTTGTTCAATAGCGGATCAAAGGCAAGTTCGCCCGGCTTGAATTGTGCGCCGGCCACAAACGCCATGCAGGTGTTCGGATTGATCAGGTGCGGCGCGAGAGTGTCCATGTCCGGATCGAGCCGGCACAGGCCGAATCCGCCAAGATCGCTGGTCCAGAAATGGCGATAAGGATTTCCTGTGATTGGATTGATCGCCGTGCCGCTCAACACCAGCCCGCCGATCGGCGAAGTCACTCCCGAGGCAAACTCCGTGAGCGTTCCCGCACCGCGTCCTCCGTTGTCCGGCCCGTTGCCCAGGTCGAACCATCTTCCCTGCACCGGCAATTTGCCCGCGGTGGGATCGTCGGCCGCGTAGAGGGAAAGATCCGTCGGGTCAAGCGCAAGCCCGCCGAGAAACTCGAAGCCGGTGGCGTAATTCTGTGTGACTTGCAGCGTCACCATGTTCACCAGCGTGATGCTCGCAGCATTGCCGACATATATATTCGTTCCCGTCACAGCCGGGTAAATCTGGTCGCTCATCACGAAGGTCGGCAGCGCCGTCTGTGCCTGTAGAATCCCGTTGCCACGGCATGGATTCTGGCCGTTTTGCGCCGTCATGCACTGGTCCGCGTTTGTCATGATCCATAGCGATATGCCATCGCCGCCAAAGAGGTCGTGGCCAATCCATCCCAAGCCAAAATTCTTGGTCTGGTCAGCCGAGGTGCCGATGACTTCCACGTTGGTGCAGGGCAAAGGCTCGGTTTGCGGCGCGACCACGCGAATAATGTTGCCGCTGCGCTTGAATCCGATATAGAGATTGCCGTCAGGCCCCAGCACGGCGGAATTGGGAACGTTGCCCGCAATCCCGCATCCCTGAAGCCCGTTGTGCCCGAGCGCGTTGTTGCCTCCCAGGACTTCCTGATGAATAAAGTCGAGTGAACCCAGCCCTCCATCTCCGTCTGGAACGTAGTGCAGGCGGAATACACCTTGGGTGTTCGCCTGCAAATCAACCGCAAAGATGTCATTCGACGCCGGATCGAAGGCCAGCTGTCCGGGCTTGAATTGCACGCCGCCTACAAAAGGCAGACACGTGCCGACGTTGATTGTGTGCGTGCCTGGAGTCTCCACGTCGGGATCGACTCTGCACAAGCCAAATCCGCCCTGGTCACTGCTCCACAGATGACGGTACGGATTGCCGGTGGCCGGGTTGATGGCCGTGCCGGCCAGGATCAGCCCTCCCATTGGCGCCGTGACCCCGGTGGCAAACGGCACCCGCACCTGAGCATTCGCGGCGGGAGCCATGAGCCCGGAAAATATCACCACGCCAACCCACAATCTGGAGGCAAGGTTGGCCATGATATTGATCCATAGCCTGAGGAATGTTGTCATCGTGCCATTTGTGGTGCTTGTAAGGTCCAGCATTTGTTTCACCTTCCCGTGAGACATCAAAGCTTGCTTTTGCAACCCATTTTTGGAGCGCACTGCTCCGTTAGCCTGACGAGCGTTCGCCATCAGCCAAAATCCTGGTTTTCACGGTGAAATTCGTGCCTGCGGCGGATCAGCTAAAAATGATCGAATGTGAGGACTGCCGGAACTACTCAAGAATCGTCACGCTTGGGAGCCGGGTATTCGCTGCTGTTGCTGGTCCTCTTGCTATCGATCAGGGCCGCAGCACGACGGTTCACCCAGAAAACTGAAAATATTTTTTTCAGTGATGATGTTTGTCGGGAACCGGTCTGTGGAATCTGACCAGCGCGTGAGAAGACCCGGAGGAACATCAAAGCCGTCGATGCTAAAACTATTATGCCGACTTACTCATGTACATCCTGTAAAAAGCGTTTCTTCATGCCTTGTACTGCTATCTCGCGGGAAACTTGCAGAACCAAAAAAGGAAGTTGGATGATTCGTCAGAGAACTTTTATACCAATCATCCAACTTCAAAGTCTTGCAGGTTTCATACTAAGGTGCTGCTACAACATCCTGGCCGCGCTCCAGGAATCTTATGATTGCGGTAACTGCTTATCTCTCCCTCCGCGGCGAGTTGGAACGGTATGGAGCATCTCGCCTGCGAGCATTGCATAAACCCTTGCGATGCTGGGTGGTCTGGTAAGCCAGAGAGGGGGA
>DASTPO010000057.1:0-12767 GCA_035762225.1 Candidatus Angelobacter sp. | reverse complement strand
TCTGCTTTTCGTATGAAAGACTGGCCAGAGCGTGGCTGATATCGCCAAAGCCATCTACGCCTATGAATTTGCAGGGAAGGATCTGGACGGTCCAGTTCACGCCTGCAACACCCACACCGTTGTTCCCAACCGCCCCGATGATTCCCGAGACGTGGGTTCCGTGGCCGTTGTCGTCGAATGGATCGCAGGAATTATCAACCACATTCAATCCATGTGTACCCGCCGCGCACTGAACTGGAATGCCATTGATCGAGGTCGTGGTAAACCCGGTTGGAGCCGACCAGACATTGGAAGCTAGATCAGGGTGGTTGTAGTCAACGCCGGAATCGAGCACCGCTACTACAACGCCGGCGCTGCCGGTGGTGATATTCCAGGCCTCGGCTGCATGGATGTCCGCTCCCACTGTACCGCTGTTTTGCCCGGCATTTAGCAGGTTCCATTGTGTCGAAAAGAATGGATCATTGGGCGTGCCGGTGACTTGCACAATATAGTCCGGTTCGGCGTACAGCACGCTGGGATTGTTTCGGTACATGCGGATTGCATCATGAACGTTCGTGCCCGGCGCAAGCTGCACCACCTGCAGGCGATCTACAACCGAAAAATCGCTCAACACTCGAAACCCGGCCGCCGCGTGGGCAGCTTGCATGTCGGCTGCAGATGCTGTAGGTCGAAATCGCACCAAGAGCCTGTCTTGCACATATTTCGCGCCTTGAACAGAAGCAGCGGATTTTTGCGTGAAAGTCTGGGCGCGAAGACATGCGGGCGTCAACATGCCTAAGCAGCCAAGAAGAGCCAGAATCCAGGAATGGCATTTACCGGACGACGAAGAGGCGGACGAGATCGATGGCATCATAGTTAATTGAAACTACTAGGAAATAAACAGAGTCTCTGGAAAGGCCCATAGTCTATCCCAGCTAACCTATCCTGTAAAGGAGATTAGACAGTAGCTTAAGTAACTAATTTCCTATCCTAATCGCAATCTACTGTGTCGTCGTCATCACGTTCCCACCACAAAGGGAAGGCCCATGGATCTGGCGGCAGTTTTGAATTGAAAGATCAAACCGGCGGTCGTCCAGCTAGGCGGCAGCGTCATCGGCTGGCATGCCTTCCCGCATGCGGTGCGAAGCTGCTGGCCGAAATAGGCAAACATCAGCTCATCATTGGAAGTCGATCCCTTCAGGGTTGGTCTACGAGCACGCCTGCGGACTCCGAGGACACGTTGCACTTCGCCGAACTTACCGGCGTCCGTCCCATAATTGAAACTTGTCCGCTCGAGAAGGCGGGGGAGGCGTACGCCCGGATGATGAGCGGCAAGGCGAAGTTCCACGTTGTTTTGACGATGTGAAGAGAGCACCCGCGTAAAGCTGCAGGAGGCCTCTGCATAGAGAGGCCATCCTGTTGTACTTGGCCAGCAGCTACCCGGCATTGGCGTAGATGACGTCATGCAAATACATGGTGTTATCGTCTACCTTTTCGCCATGAACGTTTACTTTCTTCCCCATCTTGCCTTTACAGCTTGCTGGGTTGGCGACTTTCCACAGATTACCCGAATCATCCAGGAATACCGCCTGCCCGCTGTGTTCCGTGCAGGAAAGGTCACAAGCGTTCTTGCCGGCATCCTGCTTCACACACTTCTGGTCACAGACCGTGCCGGACATTTCTGACGCTTTGCTCTTGTCCTGGGCAGACGCCCAGATACCCATGCCAAGAATGAGAGCTGCCAGAGCAGCCAGTTTCTTCATGTTCATCGTTGCTTCTCCTTTTTTGTTGATTCAAAGTTGCTGATCGAAAGGATCACGCGGCCGACTTCGCCGCGCCGGCCCGCAGTGACCTGAAGCCCGCGCGAACATCTTCCGAGTAAAGCTCCGGCTGCTCCCAGGCGCCAAAGTGGCCGCCCTTATCATGTTTCTTGTAATAGACGAGCTTGGAATAGGCCCGCTCCGCCCAGCTCCGGGGGGCTTGAAGCACCTCGTCCGGAAAGGCACTAAAAGCTACCGGGATGGCGACATTCTTCGGGGCGAAAAAAGCGAACTTATTCTCCCAATAGATGCGGGCCGAGGAGACAGCCGTGGTCGTCAGCCAAAAGAGCGTGATGTTATCGAGTACGTCGTCCCGCGTGAGACCTTCGGAACGGCCGGCGAAGACGCGTGCGATGAGCTCGTAGCTGCGTGCGTCGTGGTCGAGCATCCATGCGGCCAGGCCGACCGGTGAATCCGCAATCGCGTACATGGTTTGCGGACGGGTCGACATCTGCTGGGCATAGCCCAAGCCACTCTTATATAGAGAGCCCAGCCGTTCGCACGCCTGACGTTCGTCGGCTGAAAGGCCCGATGGGAGCGGGCCCCCGGATTGCACTGCCCGATTGATTTCCGTCGGGACCAGGAAGGGCCACGTGATGTGAATGCCCAGCAATTCCGGATGCCCCTGCGTCGCCATCACGTCTGAGACCATGGCGCCCCAATCGCCACCTGACGCGACAAAGCGCGCGTATCCCAGGCGCTTCATCAGTTCGACCCAGGCGCGCGCGATACGGGCTGGATCCCAGCCAGTTGAAGCCGGCTTACCTGAGAAGCCGTAACCGGGGATGGAAGGAATCACGACATCGAACGCGTCCGACGGACTTCCGCCATGAGCCGAGGGGTTGGTGAGTGGATCGATGATCTTCAGCTGTTCGATGATCGAGCCAGGCCATCCGTGCGTCACAATGACCGGCAACGCATTCTCATGCTTCGAACGAACATGGATGAAGTGGATGTCGAGCCCATCGATCTCAGTGATGAATTGCGGAACGGCATTCAGCTTTGCCTCGCACTTGCGCCAGTCGTAATCCGTCCCCCAATAGCGGGCCAGAGCCTGAATTGTGGCCAACTGCACGCCTTGCGTAGCATCGGCAACGGGCTCCCGTTCCGGCCACCTGGTTGCGTTGATGCGCATGCGCAAATCGGCAAGATCGGCCTCCGGGAAACTTACGTGAAAAGGGCGAAGTGCGGTCTTTGGATCGCTTGCCTGTTGTGTTCCTTGAGTCGTAGCACCAGTCATACGTTTAAGCCTCCTGTAGAAACTGTGGAAATTGAATGAGCCTGCCGCCATTGCCGCTGCCCCGAGTTGGCAGAAGTGACGGCGAGTTAAGCCTCGGGTGGTTGACATGCGATTCTCCTCTGAAAATGCCGCAGGGTTCCGGCTGTCCAGCCGCGATGCACGTCACTTCAAACTCGCGGTCCGCCGATGACAGACTTACCACCTGCGCTGCCCGGACTAGTCAATGCGCAGGGTTTGTTCCATGGAGTAGCACTGGTCCCAGATGAAGACGTCGAAGCCGGCAAGCTTCGTCGACCACTTGGGTGTCAGCGTGTTGACACATTGCCCGGCGACACGATCGATGTAGTTGTCAAAAACTGCCCAGGGATTTGCCTTATCGGCCGGATCCAGTCCCTCACCCGGCTTGGTGCTCGCGAGCGCCGACGCTGCCGCCTGCTTGATATCGCGATAGAACTCCGCCTGTAGCTCAACGTCAGCATGCGTGCCGGCACGGGCCACATGGCCGCCGACAACCGTATCCCAGTCCATTTTTCGGATCTCCTCGACCTGGGCAATGGAGCCGAGGACATCCTGCGCCACGGCAAACCGCCGCCACGGCATCCATCCGGGAAAGACGACATCAACCACCATCAATACCCGCTGCTTGGGCGCATATATAAAAATGTTTCCTGGCTCATGGCCGGAGCCATGGTAAGAAAGCTCCAGCACCTGGCTTCCCAGACGCAGGTTGTATTTGTCTGAGAAGGTAACGGTGGGGAGGGGCCGATTCGGGTCGGCATCGCGCTTGAGCAGGCGCAGCGTTTCTGCGTGCGCGATGATGATGGGATGACCGCCCAGGGACTTTACGCCGCCGATATGGTCGGTGTGGGAATGGCTGTAGATAACGTGCGTGATTGGCTTGTCGCTCACTTCAGCAATGGCCTGCGGAATGTGCGACGCGTAACTTGGAGGCGCGTCAATCACCACCACACCGCGGTCGTAAACAACAAACATCGACTGGTAGGCATTGTCGGTGATCATGTACAGGCCGCTTCCCAGGTCCTGCAGGCGATAGCCCTTCGCCGGATCAACCGCCGGCCCCTGGGATGAGGCAGGTACTTCCAGGTACCTGGCCGCCCGTACGCCGATGGGCGCAATGGATGGCATGTTCGGATATGGTTCCACCGCTGACCCTCCCTCGCTACTCGGAACAGCAGGCTGCGCGCGCGCGAGGAAAGTGAACCCGCAAACAATTGCGAGAATAAGGACGGTGCGCTCACAGGGCCGAAAGCCATTGGCTGACATTATTTCCTCCTCACTGGCTTACAGGAACTTTTGTCGTACTTCGCCCGACCGAATCGGGCGCCATGAAGGCATCACAACAAATGTCTGCGCTAACGACAATCAGACGTAGGTATCGGTGATACCTTCGTATCATTCAGCCTGGCCGAACCGGGCAACACATGCGGTTGGCCAGGCGGGCTGAGGCCGCAATCGTCACAGCCCGCCAGTTTCGTTTAGCAGAGATTGGCGACGCATCCGTCAACTCCGATTCGTCCAGCCAGTCCCTTTCAGCAAGGCTGGCCTGCTCCTGTCCATACAACTCTGTGACAGCCGCGAGGAAGGAAGAGAGTTCGCGCCCAGCCACACGTGCCTGCTCCTCATAGATCGAATCGGAAAACAATTCGTGCTCCGGCATTGAGTGTTCGTTCGTCATGGATCAGCCAAAGGTGAAGGAAAAGGCCTCCGCGCCGGAATCGAGGAACTCTATCTCGAACAGTCGATCCACGATTGGAGATTGCTGCCTGATAAGTTGGTACATCCGTGACTCAGTGACTGTGCCGTTTCCCTGGCTGTCCAGGTCGCTACCATGGGCTGCGCCGGCGGGTTTTCCGTCAATAAAAACGCGGAATCGCACAGGATTCCCGCGCGGGCCGGGTCCCATGACCAAATGTAGATCGCGAGCGTGGAATCGGTAGGCGATGCGCCCGCCAGGTTGGCTCAACGCCGTGGCTTCCGGGCGCATTGTCCACTCTCCGGCGAGGGCCCACTTATTAAGGTCCAGCCTTTCAGGAACAGAATAGAGGTGAGCCCTGTCCAACACCGGCCCACCGGCTGACGCAAAGCCCTCCGTGCGTTGGTAGCCGACATAGTTTTCGGCGGAGCCGAGGTTGGACCAATCGGCCGGAGCTTCAGAGCCTTGGACATTAACCAAAGCCAGGTCATTGCCCACGCCGCGGCTGCCGCCCTCGATTAAGAGCTGCTGGAGGACGCGCTCCGACCGCTCATACTCGCCTTCTCCGAAAACATGATGCCGAATGCGGCCCTGGGCATCGGCAAAGTAGAGAGCCGGCCAATATTGATTGTTGAAAGCGCGCCAAACTGCATAGTCGCTGTCGACGGCGATCGGATACTCGACGCGCATCTGTTTCGTGGCCCGGCGAACATTGTCTGCGTTCTTCTCGAATGAGAACTCGGGCGTATGCACTCCAATCACAACAAGGCCATGCGATTTATACTTTTCGGCCCACGCCCGGACGTAAGGAAGCTGGCGCAGCCAGTTGATACAGGTGAAGGTCCAGAACTCGACCAGGACAACCTTGCCGCGCAAGTCCCGCGCTTCCAAGGGTCGGGAATTCAGCCAAGAGACAGCGCCCTCGAAAGAAGGCAATGGGCCTTCCGTGGGCAGAGGCGTAGCCGCGGACTGGACGCTTGAACGTTGCGGAAAGCCGAAGTTCGTCGCAAACAGAGTCATGGCAGCGCTCCTGAGAAAATGGCGGCGATCATAGTTGATAGGCTTGGGCATTTCGGTTGTCCTTGAATCGGAACCGTTCTTTTGCGTAACAGGAATCAAACAACATTGCTGGCGCCAGAGAGCAGACACCTTTACACAAGAAGCGCGGCATTAGCCGCAAAAAGCAACAGCCTGTTCATGGGCGATGAGCGGCTCGCTCCATGTTGGACTGACACAGAGTTTTGCCGCCATTCTCACCAGATGAGCAAGAGAATCTGCCTTCATCTTTTGCATCATTTTTCCTCGATGCGCTTTTACCGTGATCTCGCTGATGCCCAGCTCCCAGCCGACTTGTTTGTTCAACAGCCCGGACGCCACCAGGGCCATAACCTCGCGTTCGCGAGGCGTCAGGGATGCGTACGAGCCGCGGAGCGCCCGCATCTCCGCTTGTTGATGAAGGACCATACGGCTGCGGTTGAGCGCCTGACGCATGGCGGGCACTAAGACGTCTTCACGCAGCGGCTTAAGCAGGAATTCAAAAGCCCCAGCCTTCATAGCCTGGACTGATGTGGGCACATCGACTGTGCCGGTGATGAAGATGATCGGCATGTCTGTCCGCTCAAGGGCGATGCGCTTCTGCAGGTTGAGACCATTTGTGTCAGGCAATGCAATATCTAATAAGAGGCAATGAGGCACACTGACTCGTGGATGTGCCAGAAACTCACCGGCAGAAGAAAAGGTTTGCGGGCGCCAACCTTCACAGAGAATCAGCATTTCCAGCGATTCACGAACGGAAGGGTCATCATCGACGACAAAAACGACCGGGTTGAATGATAGAGTCTGGTCCTGATTGGATCGGGTCGTGGGGGAGATTTGTACCATCATGGCTCATCGTGCCGCGCAGGCCGCGGCAGCCTCCTTAATCCGGAATTTGGGCCCATTACGGCGATTGTGGAACGGATTCTGTTTCCGCAAAACCCCAAATCGTCGGATTGTTGCCTCCCTAAATTGTGAGGCCGGCGTCTCCGACTTTTGGGGGAGAGAAAATTCACATTTCTATTCAGCGCAAGTTTCAATTCTCTTCCTGCCGTATCGCCGGGCATCCACTGACCACGCACCTGGCCCAATCATGGCCAGAGTGGCGCCGATGGTGGCCACCATGACGTGGACTAACGGACTAGCCGCGAAAAATGATGCGATAACAATCTCCAGCAGGAAAATCAGTGTTCCTACCACCGGCGTCCACAAGCCCGCGAGGGCCAGGATTGCCGCGCCGGCCGCGAGCATCTCCAGAACAGTTAAGGTGAGCGGAATTGGTTGACCGATATGCGAAATTGCCGAGTGCAGCAGTATCGCGGCGATCAGAAATCGCTGGAGAAGGAGGCCCTTTCCAGGCCAGCCGTTGGCGAAGGATGAGAACAGGCGTTGCAAGACGGCTCCCTCCTGCAGCCTAGAGCTTCGCGAATTGCAGGGAAACCGCTAAATGTAGGATGAGGCACTCCTACTTTTGGGGGACTAGAGCTCAATGATTCCGCGCTTCAGGCCAATGGTCACCGCATGTGCCCGGTCGTTCGCGGCCAGCTTGGAAAGAATGTTGGTAACGTGACTTTTGACGGTGGCCTCGCCGATGGAGAGCTGATCGGCGATCAGCTTATTTGAGTTCCCGCTTGCGATCAGGCGCAGGACCTCAATCTCGCGTGGAGTCAAGTCATCATCGGCTACGTGCTGAGCAAGTTCCGCAGCGATCTCCGGAGGAATACGTTTTTGCCCGGCATGGACGGCCCTGATGGTCTCCAGGAGTTCACGATGCACGTGGCCTTTCAATATGTATCCGCGAGCACCGGTACGGAGTGCGGCCAGCACTTGCGCGTCACCGCTGTAGGTGGTCAGGACAATGATGCGCGCGCCCGGAAACTCACTCTGGATCCTGCCGATGGCATCTACGCCGTTCAGCTCCGGCATCTGGATATCCATCAGGGTGACATCGGGGCGATGCAGGCGAAACTTCTCCAGAGCTTCCCGTCCATTCGCGGCTTCGGCCACCAGCTTCATATCGGATTCGGCGTTGACCAGTGCCGCGATCCCCTCGCGAAGGAGAGGGTGATCATCAACGGTGAGGACGCGAATTAGTTTAGGAATGGTGCTCATTGATTGTTCTCTTTCGGAACAGGTGGAACCTGGAGCCATCCGGGAATTGTTCATAAGCAACGTTCGCCGGAGCGGTTAATTCAATCTCCGTGCCGGCTCCGGCTTCGCTCCAGAAATCCAGGCGGGCCCCAATCTGCTGCGCGCGTTCACGAACTCCGGTCAATCCCCAGTGGCCCGGGCGCCCGCCTTGCTTCAGGACCTTCGCATCAATGCCTTTCCCTTCATCGCGTATGAGCAGGCGAAACGTCTGACGCTCGTAGCGAATTTCCGCCTCGATCTCTTTCGCGCGCGCGTGCTTGAAGGCATTCTGCAGAAGCTCGCGGCCCATCCGGTAAACTTCCTCCTGGAAGGCGCGGGATAACTTCCGCCGCTCTCCCTCCACAATTACCCTGAAATGCGGCGCATCGCGATCGCCATTCTGCGCGATCAGGTCGTGGCCGATCGCAGTCAAGGCCTGGACGAGATCGGCCTGGTCGCCAGCCGTGGAACGGAGGTTCTGAATCGCACTTCTGCTTTCGGCGATCGCCTGCTCGGCCCGCAGGATGGCGCCATCGAGAGCCTGGCTGGCCTCTTCCGGACGGCCGGGAAGCATATTGCGGGCTGCCTGAAACCGGAACATCAGTCCGTGAAAACTTTGCAGCAGAGTATCGTGCAACTCGCGTGCAATGCGTGTCCTCTCGTTGACCCGGGTTTCCAGGCGCATGTTGAATTGGTACTGTAGCTGGCGACGGCGAAGTTGATACACCGACCAGAGAAACGCGAGGGAAACAGCGACACACAGCGCGCGAAACCAGGCGGTCTGGTGGAAGGCCGGCGCGATGGAAAAATCAACAGTCGCACCATCCTCATTCCAAACGCCGCTGTTATTACAGGCGGCAACACGAAAGCGGTAGCTGCCTGGGGCAAGGTTTGAATATTCCACCCTGCGATCGCTGCCCCCCTCCCTCCAGTCCGGATCCTGGCCTTGCAAGATGTATCGGAAGCGGACCTTTTCCGGAACGACGAAGCTGAGCGCCGTGTAGTCAATCGCCAGATTGCGGACGCCCGCCGGTAGACGCGGCCCGCGCGAAGGGTCATAGGCGATGCCATCCGCGGTAATCTGCTCAATGTGCACCGGCGGTGGAAGTTTGTTGAAAGGCAAATGGTGCGGATCGATCACGGTTACGCCGTCCCTGGGCAGGAACCATATCCTTCCATCGGAGGACTTCGCCGCGTGAGGAGCGAAGCTGCCGTAAACGGCGATGCTTCTCAGTCCGTCGGATGCGTCGAAATTTGTAGTTTTGATAACGCGCTTCGGATCACTTGCCCAGGCGTCCAACTCTGGCTGCTGAATGCGAACCAGGCCGCAAGGCATGTATAGCCACGCAGCATGATCATTGTCCTCCATCGACCAGTGAACCGTGTTGCAGGGGAGGCCGTTGTTTCCGGCCAGTGTGGCAATGTGCCCGTCATAGATGCGGCTTAGGCCGCCTTCGGTTGAAACCCATAGTTCGCCGCGCGAGCCAAAGCGAAGATGATTGACCATGCCGCTGCCCATCCCGTCGGCCGCGCTGTACGATGCAAGGGCTTTGCCATCCTTCAAATGGGTCACCCCACCGCCGTAAAACCCGATCCACACGCCGCCTTCCCTCTGATCAGGAAGCAGGGTGCGAGCCACGCCTTGTCCGAGTTGAGATAACGAAACCTGCTGAACACCGGCTTTGGAGGCCCGATAGAGAATGCCAGCAAGTCCATCAAGAATCCATACGTGCCCCTGTCCATCTGAGGCGATCGAAAAGATGCCACGAATGGAGATGCCCGGGAACCGGACAAACCTCTCCAGTTCGAAATAAAACACGCCTTCGTTCGTCGCGGTCCATAGACGCCCTGAGTCGTCAACTCCCAGCGATTCTGGAGCGCCCGCCAGTCCGCTATGCAGGATTTCCCTGGTGGGCCTGATGGTATCGAGTTCCTTTTGGCTTCCTTGCCGATCGCGGCCCAACGCACTTCGGCTGCGGTACAGCGTCATATGGCCGTTGGCCCAGCGATTGATTCCTTCTGCTGTGCCAATCCAGATACTTCCATCCGGTGTTGCCTGCACTGACCAGACTCCCGCACCTGATAAACCCTGGCTCTGCGAAATGGTTGGAAAGGCATATTCACGAAACCGGTCAAGTCCACTTTGTGTGCCGGCCCAGACATTGCCCTCGCGATCCTTGAAAATTCTATTGACCGCGTCGTCCGAAAGACCATTCGTCGCCGAAAATCTATGGATGGTTCCATGGTGTAGGCGCAAGATTCCCTGCGCGGTGGCCGTCCACAAACTCCCATCCGCGTCACGGAGGAAATGGAGCGGTCTAACGTCACGGGGTAACCCCCGCAGGGGATAGTCATGGATTCTCCCGTCCGACACTTGCTTCACCCCCTCGTTCGTGGCCACAAGCAGCGCGCCGGATTCGTCTTCAACCAGTGAATTGGCTTCAAGCACTCCACGCGGAAACTCATAACGCTGGGGGCGACCCGGCGCCCAGCGCCACAAGCCAGTCTCGCTTGCCACCCAGAGATTGCCCTGGTGGTCCTGATACAGGGCGGTTATTCCCCGAGCGAAATTGCCGGTTTCCTGACATTCGATCATTCCATTCAGGCCCGTGCACAGACGGGCCTTGCGGTCCGACGTTTCGAATGTTCCGAACCAGAACTTCCCATCGCGATCCTCAAGGAACGAACCTGCGTGTGCTCCGGCAACCTCGGGATACTGCGTGAACTTACCCTCCTTCCAACTGGCAATCCCGTTGAGAGTTCCGATCCAGAGCGTGCCATCACGCGCCACCAGCAGGTCGACCACGAAACTGCTGGCCAGTTGCTGACCGTCCGGCGGATACCATGGCATAGCCCGAACGCCATCAAAGCAAAACAGACCGAACTCGGTTCCCAACCAGAGATACCCGTCCTGCGTCTGTGCCATGGCGAAGACCTGACCTTTGATAAAGCCGTCGCGGACCTTCCATGCCGTGTGGGCGTACTGGCTGATATCGAGGGATGGATTCAGGGCAAAAGCACGGGGGCTGCACGCCTGCAGCAGACACACCGCAACAGTGAGAATGATTTTTGGGGGCACCCTCTCCGCTCCGTCTGGCCATACATTCTAAGCCCGGGGCAGGAGTTTTGTAATCGCTTGCCACGCCGGCATGGAGCATGCGGTAGTGCATTGCATCCCAAGGCACTGCCGAAGGCGGCCTCAAAACAAAGTTTGTCCTGCGTACGATATAATCGCGCACAATATTTTTCACGGGGGTACAGACAGGACTTCACGTGTACCGGGACACGCTTGCCATCGCGTTAGAAATTGCACTAGCCCTGCTTTTCCTGGCGGGAAATCCTCGGACAGGGCTCGCCCAAACAGATTCCGCCACCATTCACGGCTCCGTCACCGACTCAATGGGAGCTGTGCTTCCCAGCGCAGCCGTACGGCTCCTTGATGTCAACCGCGGTTCAACAATACGCGTAGCGACGGCGCGGGACGGTTCCTATTATCTGGCTGGTGTTCACCCTGGGCACTATCGCCTGGAAGTGGAAAAGAACGGGTTCAAGACCGTTCATGTGCGGGGAATCACCGTGAATGTGCAGGACAGTCTGGAGGAGAATTTCAGGCTTGAAGTGGGCGCAGTGTCTGAAACCGTCACCGTCGAAGCGGGCATCCCGTTGCTGGCCACGTTTGACGCGAGCGTGAGCACGCTTATTGATAACCGTTTCGTTGAGAACATGCCGCTGAACGGGCGCAGCTTCAGCGCCCTGATCGGCCTCACTCCGGGAGTGGTGCTCGTCCCAAACAATTTTTTTGAGCAGGGCCAGTTCAGCGTGAACGGCCAGCGTCCCGACGCAAACTATTTCATGGTGGATGGCGTGAGCGCGAACCTGGGAGCGCCAGTCTCCAATTTTGGGCAGGGTGGGTCAGGTCAGCTTCCTGCGACTAGCGCGTTCGGGGGCATGAGCAACCTTGTGTCGCTCGATGCACTGCAGGAGTTCCGTATCCAGACCTCGACTTTCGCTCCGGAGTTTGGCCGCACACCCGGAGCGCAGGTAGAGGTGGTGACCAAGAGCGGAACGAATAGCTTTCACGGCACGGCCTTTGAGTATCTGCGCAACAACGTGCTCGACGCCAACGATTGGTTCGCCAACCACAGCGGCCTGCCACAGCCCGGGTTGCGGCAAAACGATTTTGGCGGTGTGCTGGGCGGCCGGATCATCAAAGGCAAGTTGTTTTTCTTCGGCTCGTACGAAGGCGTGAGAATCCGCCAGCCACAGATTGCCAATACCTACGTCCCCGACCTGGCTTCACGCCAGAACGCGCCCGCAGCGGTGCAGCCGCTGCTTAATGCCTTTCCCAAGCCGACCGGCCAGGAGCTCGGCGACGGGACCGCGCAATTTACTGCGGGCTACTCCGATCCTTCTTCTCTGGATTCCTACAGCGCGCGCATCGACTACCTGCTCTCGCAGCGGGTAACTGTGTTTGGAAGATACAGCGACGCGCCCTCCAGCATTCTTCAGCGCGGGGGAGGCAGGTTCAGGACGACTTATAGCAACCTTAACCATACACAAGTCCGGACGCAGACTGCGACGGTGGGCGCCGACGGAACCATCACGGCGCATGTGATCAATGAGTTCCGCTTCAATTACAGCCTGAGTCAGGGTCAGAGTTTTCTCACTCTGGACAACTTCGCCGGCGCAATTGCACCGCCTGACTCGGTGCTGCTGCCGTCTGGGCAGACGTTGAGCAACTCATTTCTGGGGGTTTTTGGTGACTTCAATCCGTTCGGGCTCCTTTTCGATGTTGGCAAGATCGCAGACAACACTCAACATCAAGTCAACTTGACCAACAACGTCTCAT
>DASTPO010000056.1:0-9775 GCA_035762225.1 Candidatus Angelobacter sp. | reverse complement strand
TCTCAATTCCCAGCAGGACAAAAATGCTCCACAACACGTCGATCAGTTGCACGGCGATGAACAACACCCACAGCGGAATGCGTTTCTCCGCCGCCCTGCCGGCAAAGCTCGCGCTGTAATGTCCAACAAACATTCTCGTCTCCTGAAACCCCGGATGAGAGATGATACGCGGAAAATCTTCGTCGCAGAATGTATCCGGTTCTGAGAACGCCCGTCAGGAAGCATTTGGACCTTCATCCTTCCTGAGTGCCGACTTTATTTATTCCTCGCGGTTCCTTGCCTCAGGCCTGAACTCTCTGGCCAGGTGCCGAAAGCCAGGAGCCCTCTCTGTTAAAATTTGTCGAAGTCTTAAAACGAGGCCATTCTATTGCGACAACTCCCTGTATTCGTGGTCCATGGCGGCGCCTGGGCCATCCCTGACGACATGGTTCAATCCCATCTCTCCGGCGTTCAAAAAGCCCTTGCTCAGGGCTGGCATGTTCTGGAAGGTGGCGGCAGTGCGCTGGACGCGGTTGAAGCCGCTATCGTCTGCATGGAAGAGGATGAAACTTTTGACGCCGGCCGCGGCAGCTTCCTCACCCGCGATGGCCGCGTGCAATGCGATGCCCTGATGATGGACGGAGCCACGCTGCGTGCCGGCGGAGTCGGCTGCGTGGAGCGCATCCGCAATCCCATACAGGCTGCTCGCCTGGTGCTCGATAAGAGCCCGCATGTCTATTTTGTCGGCGAAGGTGCGGAGCGCTTTGCCCAGGAGCACGGCATGCCCCTCTGCCGCAATGAAGAGCTGGTCATCGAACGGGAAATCCTGCGCCTGAAAGACGCCCAGGAAAAAGAGGCTGCCGGCCATCCCGATCTCACCTTTGCCGGCCCGCTCTCCAGCCATGATACCGTCGGCGCCGTGGCGCTCGACGCCAATGGCAACATCGCTGCCGGGACCTCCACCGGCGGCACCCTGAACAAGGCGCCCGGGCGCGTCGGCGACTCATCTCTCATCGGCTGCGGCTGTTATGCTGACAATCTCAGCGCGGCCGGCTCCTGCACCGGCTGGGGCGAGCCCATCATGAAGCTGGTTCTCGCCAAATGGGCTGCCGACCGTGTCCGCACCGGTGGCGCTCCTGATGCTGTCGTCCAGGAAGCCATGCAGTACCTGCAAAAACGCCTCAACGGGCATGGCGGCATGATTCTGCTGGACCAGCGCGGCCGCTTCGGCATCGCCCACAACACCCCGCGCATGGCCTGGGCTTACAAAAATACTGAAAGGGAAAAAGCCGGGATCGATTGCCAGTCTTCGATTACAACAGCCTGAAACTGACCTCTACCTCCATCTCCGTTGCTATCGCGCGGCCATTGCAGGTAGCTGGCTTGAACTGCCAGTGCGTACGGTCCGCTCTGCACTCTCTGAAAAACCAGACTCGTCCGGAGTCAGGCTCTTGGCAAATGCTACGGTTCCATCCTTGGCGACGATTACGTCAAGCACAACCATTGCATTTTGTCGATCTGCCGACCCACGCGCAGGGAAAACCGGCTCAGGGGTTTTCTTGGGCTCGGCCCTTCGCTGGTTCGCGCAGGTTTCTACCTCAATGGCGTTCCCTGGCGGTTCGAACAGTTCCGCCGGGAGGCTTGCAGGCGCTACATGAATGTCAGTCACTTCGAAAGGGGCCATGTGCTCGCGCACGATGGAGACTCTCTGCGGGTACCGTTGTACTCCCGTCTCCGCATAGTCCATGAATTTCGACCATCTGTTCGCATGCTCGCTCCTTAGCAGCAGGACACGTCGTGTGGCATCAATACAGAGTTTTTCCTTCGACTTAAATTGCATGTAAGTGGTCGTCATGTCGAAGCACCAGGCGCGTTGCTGGCCAACAGTTTCAGAATGCGCTTTCCCCAGCGAGTACTTGTCGTAGCTTTCCGTCACCCCGGAACTTAGAGGGTCCCAGCTTTCGTCGAAGCGCACGAGCCCGCTTGCACGAAGTAATCTCCGGCTGGGAACAATGTACCTGAGTTGATTGCGTTGAATCTGGACTTCATCCGTTCCGTTCATGTTCAGCTCAATACGGGAAAGGTCGTGATCGCGTGAGATGGTCAGGTTGCCCACCCGCTCTTTTTTTCTGTCCCTGCGTTGACCACAACACGCGCCGTAATCACGTACGAGCCGAGCGAAGAGAGGTCCGCCGTTCTGTGCGCCGCGTCCAGCAGTTCCTGCGCTGACGGTTTGTCGTCGGCAAATGCGCAGGCCGCCAGCAGCAAAAACAGAAATGTGAACGTGACCCTATTTGTCATAATGCAGCAGGGAGAACACTTCCGTACCGTTGAACTTGCTTCGTCCGCTGAGAAAATCCAGCTCCACCACAAAACCCATGCCCTCAACTTGTGCCCCCAGCGAGTTTGCCAGCTGCAGGCACGCGTTGGCAGTGCCGCCGGTAGCCAGCAGGTCATCCACAATGATCACGCGCTGTCCCGGCTGGATCGCATCCTTATGGATTTCCAGCGTGTCGGTGCCGTACTCCAGGTCGTAGGTCCATTTCACGGTTTCCGCCGGCAGCTTGCGCGGCTTGCGGATGGGGACAAACCCGGCGTTCAGGCGATACGCCAGCGCCGGGCCAAAAATGAAACCGCGCGCCTCGATCCCCAGCACCAGGTCGATCTCCCGGTCCAGGTAGTGCTCGGAAAGCGAATCAATCAGCGTGGCAAAGCCGACTTTGTCCTTGAGCAGCGTCGTGATGTCGTAAAAAAGGATTCCCTTCTTGGGGAAGTCAGGCACTTCACGCACCAGTTTCTTCAAATGCTCGCAACTCACTGCCGGCTTCGGCTCCATTTACCATGCTCCTTCAATACGAAAAGTTTTCAGGCCTTCCACCGGCTCCGCCGGTATCTCTGTTACTTCATCCACGCGCGCCGCGCGCGGTCCCTGGCGCAGCTTGTTGCGAAACGCCGTGTGCTGCTCTTCTGATCCAATGGCCAGCGCTTCCACCGTACCGTCAATATTGTTCCTTACCCAGCCGGCCAGGCCCAGCGAGCGCGCCTCATGGTCGACAAACCAGCGGAAGCCTACGCCCTGCACCCGCCCGCGCACAATGTAACGTCTGCCAATCATGCTTTTACGCCCGCTCTGGCGTCATGCCGTTGCGTCTTTCGTTCCCTTGGGGTCCGGTTCCAGGTCGAGTTCCCGCAGATACAAGAACAGCGGCAACGCCAGTGAAACTCCTACCAGGACAATCGCCAGCACCGGAAGCCATCTCCCGCGCACCCCTCGGCGTGAGTCCTCTGACTGCATGAATACCAGCAGCACAACCGCTGAAACCAGTACGTCCAGCGCGAAAAAACCGCTGATGCGATTGGCAAAAAGCTGTTCCAGAAAAAAGCGTGGCTGCAAGCCGTTCACCACCACCCACGGGACAAACTGCCAATAAGGCAATACCAGCCCAACCACGCACAGGAGCAGATAGATCGTTTTCATCTTCATATTGCCCTCCTGAAAAATGGTGCGGCAGGCCGGCAGGACGCCTATGCCCGCGAGAGATACGCTCCCTCGGCCGTATCCACGCGGATCCTCTCGCCTTCATTGATGAACGGCGGCACCTGCACCACCAGCCCGGTTTCGGTCTTCGCCGGCTTGGTTACGCTGGATGCGGTCGCCGACTTCAGTCCCGGCTCCGTCTCCACCACAGTCAGTTCCACGGTCTGGGGCAGCTCGATGCCTACCGCCTTGCCGTCATAAAACTCGACCTTGATTTGCAGGTTCGGGGTCAGGTAGTCCACGGAATCGCCCAGCACGTCGCGGCTCAGGTGGGTCTGCTCGTAATTTTCCGTGTTCATGAAGCAGTAGCTGTCGCCATCCTGGTAGAGGTATTCCATGGGAATTTCATCCACGGTGATCTTCTCAATGGGATCGCTGGAGCGGAAGCGGTGTTCAAACATGGCGCCGGTGCGGACGTTGCGCAGCTTGGCCTGGATAAACGCGCGCAGGTTGCCGGGCGTACGGTGCTCCACAGTAAAGACCAAATGCAGGTCGTTGTTGTGTTTAATGATCATCCCCGGACGCATCTGGGTTGCTGGAATTGCCATGTCTTGAACTCGCTCCTTGAAAGCTCTGCAGGATTGGTAAGGTCGCCTGATCTTTGGCGGGATACCGGAAAACCACCGGCCGGGCCTTCATTGCAGCGAAGACCGGCGGGTCAAACATCTGATTTTAGCTCAATTTGCGCGAATTCGACCAGCTTCCCGGGCTGCCAAACTCCTCAATGTGGGCCTGCCGGTCAACGCTGGGTTTTGAATGGGTGATATCAAGCGATGAATTGTCCGCTTCGCTCCCCGTCACAGCCAACTGTGAGTGGCGCTGCCCGCGTCAAACAAACCCGAGAGGTGATAAGGCATGCTCGGGATCTTCTTCATTCTGCTTATCATGTGGATCCTGGGAATGATCAGCAGTTACACCTTCGGCGGCGCCATCCACCTTTTGCTGGTGTTTGCTGTGGTTGTCCTTGTCATTCGCCTGCTCCAGGGGCGGAGCGTGGCCTGATCCACCATTACTTCTGGCTTTCCTCGCTATCCAGCTTGACTCGTACTTTGTAGACGCCGCTTTCTTCAACCATCAGGCTCTCTCCTCGCGAGCTGACGGTCTTGAGAAAATCCGTATCTTCAATCTCACTGTTGATATTTACCAGCGCCACCAGCCGGTATGTTCCGGGCGCAACCCCACGAAAAACAAAAACGCCTTTGCCATCAGACCGTGCGCGCCGGAACAGCTCCGCTGGCCCCGGCTCGGGAACGTCGGGGACCAGCAGAATGGATCCTCGCGTGGGTTGATCGTCCGGTCCCACCAGCGTGCCTTCAATGTGCGCTCCTGAAGGGCTCAGCGTTAGCTCCAGGTCGCCGCGCTTGCCGCTTACCACCAGGTTGTCCGCCGGCACATCGTGCCCGCCCAGCCTTACCGATTGAAGATAATAATCCTCCGGCAAATATGGGAAATGCACTCGGTAGCGCCGGTCGGGGCGAAGTTGCGCATCAAACGTGAACTCCGGAGTCATGGCCCTCGCGTTCACGCGGGGAGCATTTCCTTCTGCCACAAACTGGAACGTCACCCGGTCCACTTTGGAGCTGTTTAACCCGGTAACAGCCACGTGCCCTGATGCGTCAAAATCCGGCAGCCCGGCTAACTGCACGTTTTGCGCCCCCTGCGTGCCGACCTCAACTCTCTTTTCGGCTACATACGTGGCCCCTTCTTCAGTGAAGGTGGTGCGCAAGGTATATGGTCCCGGCGCTAGCCCGCGGATCTCAAACGTGCCATCCGCCGGCACAACGTTCCCGGAGCCGGATTCCTCATCGATGTAATCAGACCAGTACGCTGACACCGCCGCCGCAGCCGGCGGAGTTCCGGTGATCCCGTTCGTAACTCTGCCTTTGATCGAAACCACCGGCGCGCTCATAAAAATGAAGTTGGCTGCGGTTTCGTCTCCCGGATTCAGTTGCAGCGCCTGCGCCTGCTGGAACTCTTCTGTGGACGGATAAAACAAAGGTGCGTAGGTAAAGGCCCGCTCCTGGCTTTGCTCCTGTGGCGATTGGATCGCCTCGCTCTGCCTTGGTCCTCCGGACTGCGCCCGGCTCACGATCCTTTCGGCGATTGCGCTCTTGAGCGCTTCCATGGCGGCGTGGTCAGCTCTGTATTCCGCAGCAACGTAATACTTCCCCGGTTTCAGGCCGGAAACCCTGTATTCCCCGCGATCATCGGTCACCGCCTGTCCTGCCGGAATCAACTGTGGCTGCCCCAGCTTCATCTTCACTGCCAGGAGCTTGACCTCAATGTTTTGCAAAGGGTCTTCATATTCGTCCACGATCTGGCCCGTCACCACAGCCGTGGGCATCAGCCGCACCGGCATATCTTTCAGGTGCTGGCCGGACGAGACGTCGAACAGCGGCTGAAACTCACGCTTGCGCTCGTCAGAGTAAAAACCTTGCCTCTCCGCCACCAGCCTGTAAGTTCCAGGATCAACGCGTTCGAAAATGAAATGCCCCGTGCCATCCGCGCGGACAGACTTGTTGCCCACCCCTCGTAGCCCCAGCAGCGTCACGCTGGCGCGTGGAATCGTCCGGCTGTTCTGAGCGTTAATGACTGATCCTTCAACAATGGCGGGCTGAGGATTGTCTGTTTGGGCCCCAAGCGGGGCCGCCAGCGCCAGGGCCAGGAGAATCGTTCTGGTGGAAGCCGCCATCTTGCCTGCTTCAAGCTTGCGCTTAATCTACGCGGACCTCTTGGGTCTTAATCGTGAAACTTCAGTTAATTTCTGCTGTAGCGGTTCTTCTTCTTCTCCGCATGCCGCTCCAGCGCCAGCTCAATCAGCCGGTCTATCAGCTTTGGATACTCCAGCCCTGAAGCCGCCCACATCTTGGGATACATGCTGATCGACGTAAACCCCGGCATGGTGTTGATCTCATTCAGGTAGATCTTCCCGCTTTTCGGGTCCATCAGGAAATCCACCCGCGCCAGCCCGGAGCAATCCACTGCTTGGAACGCCCGAACCGCCATTCCTTGCACCTGCTTCATCTGTTTTTTGCTGATCTTGGCCGGAATCACCGGCTGTGATCCTTCGTCAATGTACTTCGCGTTGTAATCGTAGAATTCGGCCGACGGCACAATCTCTCCCACGGTCGACGCTTTGGGCTCGTCATTCCCCAGAACGGCAATCTCCAGTTCGCGCGCCTTCCGCTTTTTCCCTCCGACCCCTTCCTCGATCACTATTTTGCGGTCGTATCCCGCCGCAACCTCAATCGCCGGACCCAATTCCTTGCGATCATGCGCCTTGGAAATCCCCACCGACGACCCCAGATTCGCCGGCTTCACAAATACCGGATATTTCAGCCTGCTTTCCACCAGCTTCGTGACCTTCTTTGGATCTTTCTCCCACTGGCTGCGGAGCACCGTTACATGTTTTACGATCGTCAGCCCGGCTCCGGCAAAGAGCTGCTTCATCACATCTTTGTCCATTCCCGCGGCTGACCCCAGCACTCCCGCTCCGACATAAGGAATGTCAGCCAATTCCAGCAGCCCCTGGATCGTGCCGTCCTCGCCAAACGTTCCATGCAGCACCGGGAAAATCACGTCAACCTCAATGCCGCGCTGCCCCGACGGCTCCGCGCTCTCAAAGGGAATCAACCCGTGGGCCTGTGGCGCCGGCGGCACTATCACTCCTTCGCCTTTGGCCAGCACCGCTGCTCCCGGCGTGGCCTGTGGATCGCCAGCGCGCAGGTGGCGTCCGCTCACCTGGCCTTGCTCGCCGCGCAGCAGCCGCTCGGCGTGCGTCTCCGTAAGCCAACGCCCCTCCTTGGTAATGCCGATCAGCACCACCTCATATTTGTCTTTGTTGATTGCCTGGAGAACTGACGCCGCGGAAAGCAGTGACACCTCATGTTCACCGCTCCGGCCGCCAAAGAGAATTCCGACCCTGAGTTTCTTCATCAGGAATACTTTAAAACTTTTTTCTCAAATCCCGAAGCGCAGCCACTGAGCTTTGCCGGCTGCGAATTTGCTTTACTGGCAGCCTTGGACCGCGTCGCGCACGGCGTCTGCCAGTTTTCCTTCTGCCTGCTTTTTCATAAAATCATCCAGCACCTTTGCCGTGGCCTGCGGATCGGTCTTGAGAATCGCCTTGTACGTATTCAGCACTGCGCCCATGGCGCTCACACTCTGGGCCGCAACGCTGTCCTTTTCCTCGTGCCGTTCAATGAGAAAGACCGCGCTGGAAATCAAAAGCTGGTCGGCGATTTCGGCGCGGTATTTGTAACGTGGTCGCCGCAAATCGGCCAGCAACAGGGCGCAGGTCCGCACATGCAAGTCTGGTGCAGCCACCACCCACTGCACCGCCCAGGCTCGCTCCGGAGCAAGCGTCGGGTCCAGCGGCGAGGCTTCCAGCTTGTGTGCGATCGCTACCAGCCGCTGCCGGTCTTCAGGGGTTGTGTGCTTCTCCCCAGAAGCTTGCGCTTGGTCACTCGATGGTTTTGTCGGATTCGTCTGCAGCGCCAGTGACGTTGAGTCGGTGGCGCTCCATGCCAGGCAGGTCAATATTGAAGCAAGGCAGGCCAGCCTCACGCTGAATTTTTTCGCCCGCCCCTTCATCGCCGGTCCAGCATGCCTTCTTTCTTGTCTTCGCAGCCCTTGCTGGCATCCGTGACAAAGTCAGCCAGCTTCCCCTGCTTTTGTTTTTCCAGCAGGCTATCCAGCGCCCTGGACTTGGCGTCCGGATCGCTTTTCAGCAGTGCGGCATAAGCCTTGAGCGCGCTCTCCACTCCGGCGATGAACTGTGCCGTGGTATCGCCTTTCTTGTCAGGATGTTCGATGATATAAACCGCGCTGGCAAAGGTGGCCTGGTAGGAGAGCTGCGGGGTGTATTTGTTCTGCTCCGCGATGAAATCCATGCCAAAAAGCACCGGCGCGCAAATATTCACGTTGATATCCGGGATATCTTCAAGCCACTTTTTGGCCCACCGCTTGTCGTCATACAGGCTCTTGTCCAGCGGGGCCGATTCCAGTTTGTGCGTCAACGCCACAAAGCGCGCCCGCTCTTGCGCTGTGGAGGGAGGATGTTTGGGTTCGTCCTGGGCCAGGCATGCAGCAGATAAAAGCAGTATCCATGAGAGCAATGCTATTTTGCGCATTCGTTCCTCCAACACCCGGACGCTATCCGGCGCCCCTCACAAAATCTTTTTTCCAAACGCCGAAAGCGCCAACTCCACTGCCAGGTCGGCGGTGCGATTATGCTCATCGATCACCGGGTTGACCTCGACAATTTCAAAGCTGGTCATGCGTCCATGGTCGGCAATGATCTCCATGGCCAGATGGGCTTCGCGATAGCTGGCCCCGCCGCGCACCGGTGTTCCCACTCCCGGAGCATCTTCCGGATCGATCCAGTCCATGTCCAGCGACACATGATAGCCCGCGGTATTGCGGCCGGCCACGCGCAGGGCTTCTTCAATCACCGTGCGCATGCCACGCTCGTCGATGTCCCGCATCGTGTACACCTCGATGCCGGTTTCCTTGATGTTTTCTTTTTCGCGCGCATCCACGTCGCGCACGCCGATCAGCACGCAATTTTCCGGCTGCACCTTGGGTGCAAAGCCGTAGATATCCGCGAGCTCCGGCGGGCCCAGGCCCATGATGGCCGCCAGCGGCATGCCATGCACGTTCCCGCTGGGCGAGGTGTCTGGCGTATTGATGTCGGCGTGGGCGTCAATCCAGATCAGCCCGATCTTTTGCTCCTGCACTCGCCGTTGCTGGCGGAAGAACTCCGCCACCCCCGCCACCGTCCCGGCAGCTACGGAATGGTCCCCGCCCAGCACCAGCGGAAACTTCCCCGCCTCCAGGGTCTTCATCACCGTTTCAGCGTGCTTGGTGCAGGTGGCCATGATCTCCTTGAGATACTTGGCGTGCGGATCACCTGATTTCTTTTGCTCCGCGATGGCCACTGCCAGGTTGCCGCCATCTTCCACCACGTGTCCCAGCTCTTCCAGGCGCGCCTCCAGCCCGGCCACACGGACCGCGGACGGGCCCATATCGACACCGCGGCGCGAAGCGCCCAGGTCCAGCGGCACCCCAAGGATCCTGATCTTCTTGGGCACTATGTTGTCCGCCACCACGGGGCGGTACGCCGGTTCGGTCTTGATCGCAACCGGAGGAGTTGTTGGTTCTGGACTCATAAATTTCCCGTCTTCGTCTCCAGACACGTTTATGGATAGATGCGCGTCAGTGTGCGTGCAAAGGGGATCGTCTCCCGTACATGTTCCA
>DASTPO010000055.1:0-10188 GCA_035762225.1 Candidatus Angelobacter sp. | reverse complement strand
GCCGTACCCTTGTTGCAACAGGGTCAATACGGCCCCGGCCTGTTGTTGATGACCCAGCGCGTGGCCGGGGTGATCGCTGCGGACGCAGGCGTGCAGATTGACGGCGCCGCAGCACCCCGGCCTCCGCCGCGCTACCAGCCCGTTGGACAAGTGCCTGTGGGCAAGATAGTTCTGATCATTATCCTTATCATCATGGTGGTCCTATCCTTCATCGGTCGCGGAGGAAGAAGTCGAGGTGGTGGAGGTGGCGGAGGTGTTGGAAACCTTCTTACGCTGCTCTTACTTTCCAACATGGGGCGTGGCGGTGGATCGTGGGGCGGTAGCGGAGGAGGCAGTTGGGGTGGCGGTGGCGGCTTCGGCGGCGGTGGCGGATTTGGCGGGTTCGGCGGAGGCAGTTCCGGAGGAGGAGGCGCGAGCGGCAGCTGGTAGGCAGTACGCTCCAACAAGTCTATGCAGGCAGAAAAGCAGATCGCAGAATTTGTAGACCGACTCAAGCAGGTGGCGGGCGCGAACCTTGAAAGCGTGGTGCTGTTTGGTTCGGCCGCGTCGGGCGAGTTCCACCCCGATTTTTCTGACATAAATATTCTTTGCGTGCTGCGCGAGCTAAGCGCTGCCACGCTGGCTGCTTTGGCTCCGCCTATCAATGCCTGGACCAGGAACAAGCTCCCCGCTCCGTTGTTGTTTTCGCGGTCGGAGCTGGAGCATTCGACCGACGTCTTTGCCATTGAGATGCTTGATATCCATGATCGCCACCAGATCCTTCACGGCGAGGATATCTTCAGCGCCATGCAGATACCCATGAACCTGCATCGCGTTCAACTGGAACACAACCTGCGTACCAAGCTTTTGACTCTGCGGCAAATGTATATTCAAGCCGCGGGCGATGGAAAGCGGGTCCGACGGTTGATGCTTGATTCGGTTTCGAACTTCGGCACGCTGTTCCGGCACGCGCTGATAGCCATGGGGGAAAAACCGGCCGCGCATAAAGCTGACAACATCAAGAAGCTGGCGGAGCGAGTGCATTTTGATCCGGAGATTTTTCTGCAATTGCTGCGCGTGCGCCAGCGCGCCGCCGACGAAAGCGAGATTCAGGAAACGGAAGGTTTCACCAAATACCTGCAAGGAATTGACAAGGTGGTCCAGGCGGTGGATGCCCTATAGGGGCGTGCAAGCCGGTACTGCAAGATTTAGACGGAGGAGAAGATGAAGGTTTGGATAGCAATAGGAGTCATCGTGTTGCTGTTGATCGTGGGATTCAGCAGCTATGTGGGTGCGAAAAACCAGATGGTGACCAAGAATGAGACGGTAAAAGCTGCATGGTCGCAAGTGGATATCGTATTGCAGCGCCGTGCTGACCTGATCCCCAACCTGGTGGAGACGGTAAAAGGCATTGCGCAGCAGGAACAAACTGTCTTTGGCGATATTGCCAAAGCTCGGTCGCAGCTGCTTTCCGCCAGCTCGCCATCCGACAAGATCGCCGCGAACCAGCAGCTGGACGGAGCGTTGGGCCGCTTTCTGGCCATCGCTGAGAACTATCCGCAGCTGAAGTCGAATGAAAACTTCCTCCGACTCCAGGACGAGTTGGCTGGAACGGAGAATCGCATCGCAGTCGAGCGCAAGCGCTACAACGACGCTCTACAGGACTACAACACATATATCGGACTCTTCCCTAACAGCTTCTGGGCAGGCATTGCGGGGTTCAAACGCAATGACGCCTACTTTGCCGCCAGCGAGGGCGCCCGCACGGTGCCCAAAGTCGATTTCGGCACGAAGCCAGCGCCCCCAGTTCAGGCAACACCGCAACCTGCCCGCTAGAACAGTAAGGGCCGAAGCTCGCCGCTTCGGCCCTTGATCCATTTGCCGCCAGCGCGGCAACCAGCCAATCGCGAGCGCATCAGGTCAGGCCGATTCGGCGGATCAGCTCCTGAAATCGCGGATCAGACCTTACTTCATCGAGCATGGGTTCCACGTTCAGCCAGGTCAGTCCGTCGGCGCGTTCCGCGAAGGCCTTTTCCAGCCACATCAGCGCCTTGTCGCGATCACCCAGCCCGGCAAAGAGCATGCCGAAGTACGTCGGAGGGATGTAACGCTTCTTGGCAGCAGACTTGAAAGTTTCCGCCAGCTTCACGGTCTGCTCTTTCTTCCCGCTCACGGCGTAAGCCAGCCCGAGTGCTGCATCCATCAAAGGCATCTCCCCTGTGGTCTGAGCCGCCTTCAGGTGCGCGATGGCCTTTACATACTCCCCCAGGCGCATATAAGCCCGGCCCGCGATGAAATGCAGCATGAAGTATTCCGGGTCAAGCTGCTTAGCCTTCTCGCACTCTTCCACGGAGCGCTGGTATTCGTGGCCAAAGTAAAAGGCAGCGGCGCGAGTGGTGTGCACAGCCACCATGCGATGGGGATCTGTCTCCTGGACAATGCTCATGGTCTGTTCAATCTCATCAAAGGCGGCATCGCGCTTGCCCAGCGCCAGCAGCAGCCATGAGTACCACAAATGAGTGTCGGCGTGATCGGGGTTTAACTCGATGGCTTGCTCATAGCCCGCCTCAGCCTCTTTCCACTTCCAGTGGTAATGGTGATTCACCAGGGCCAGCGCCGTGTGCGCCTCGGCACATGAACTGTCCAGCGCGAGCGATTGACGCGCAGCGGCCTCGGCTTTCGGCATGGCCTCATGCGGTGGCAGGTAGTCAAATGGCGCGATGGCCAACAACGCATAAGCACTGGCCAGGCCTGCATAGGCCGGGGGATAGTTGGGATCGGCCTGGATAGCCTGCTCAAAATCCTGAATGCTCCTGCTGATGGCGGAGGGGGTCATTTGATGCATGTTAAAGCGAGCCTTTAGGTATGAGTCGTAGGCCGCTGGCTGCACGCTGGATTGCGGCTGTAATTTCTCTCTGGTTTTTGCCCGCTCGGGAAGATTGAGAGCGCGGTTCATCTCCCGGGCAATCGCTTCCGCAATCTCAGCCTGAACGCTGAGAACATCACTCAAGTCACGTTCATAGGTTTCCGCCCAGACCTGTGTCTGCTCTTTCAGATGGATGAGTTGGGCTGTGATGCGCACACGGTTCCCAGCCCGACGCACACGGCCTTCCAGCACATAACCAACGCCAAGATCTTTTTTCAGCTGTTCCAAAGACTTGCTGTTGGAGTCATAGTGCTCCGCCGTGGTGCGGGCAATCACTGCCAGTTCAGGCGCCTGCAGGCGGGTAATCTGTGTAATCATCTCTTCTGTCAGGCCATCACTAAAATAGCTGTCTTCGTCGTTGCCACTCAGGTTGCCGAAGCGCAGGACTGCGAGCTTGACCTTCTCCGCCGGGCCGTTCTGCGCACCGAGAGAAGCCGCCGAGCCTGCCTGCTGGCGGGCGTTGAACCAGTCAGTCAGTTCCTTGCGATAGGCATAGATTGAGCCGAGTTTGTCATGCAGGTGACGATGGACCGGCAAGCCTTCCTTCTTCTCCCAGCGCTGGACGGTGCGTACGTCCCGCCGCAAGTAAGAAGCAATCTCCTTCCAGGAATCTAAGCGATCAGCCGGATTGCCGGTGGTCATGGTCTGCGTTCTGCAAGTCCTTTCGGGGAGTCTATGATACCCCACCGAATCTCTGCGTTTGCGCGCGCGCGGCGGCAGGTCGACAAAAAAGCCCGCTCGCCGCGGGCTTGATAGCAACATTCAGGAAAGAGGCTATTCGTAACGCAAAGCGATCATTGGATCCACCTTCGACGCGCGATAGGCGGGTATGTAGCAGGCGAGCAGAGAAACCACCGTGACCAGGCCGACGACCGCACCCAGAGTCACGCCGTCAGTCGGCTTGATGCCAAACAACAGGCTGCTGAAAGATGTGGCGACGCGGGCAGCTATCAGCGCCATCACCACGCCCAGCACCACTCCAAGCCCGGTAAGTTGCAGTCCGGATCGCAACACCATCTTCACCACATTGGCGCGGGTCGCGCCCAGGGTAATGCGAACGCCGATCTCGTGGGTGCGTTGCGCCACCGCATAGGCGATCACACCATAGAGGCCGATTCCGGTCAGCAGCAATCCCAATCCGGCAAACGCCTGCAACAGCATCGATTGAAAGCGCGGCGAGGCGAGTGTAGCCGAGAGATAGTCGTCCATGGTCTTGATGTCATACAGCGGGAGATCAGGGTCCATGGACAAAACAACATTGCGAACCGCTGAGGTCACACTGTGCGGCTCGACATTTGTCCGCACACAGACCGACATTGATCCGAAGTTGAGCTGAGTGTGAGGAATGTAATATTCAGGTACATCTCCAACGTCCAGACGCTGGCTTTTCACGTTGGCCACCACGCCGACGATCTCCCTGGATTGCGGTTTGCCGTGGTTGGAAGCGCCCGGGGTTATATGTTTTCCCAGCAAATTTTCGTTGGGGAAAAACTTATGCGCGAAAGCCTGGTTTACGATGACCACGCCGGGACCGTTGAGATCATCGCGCTCGTTGAAATCACGACCACTCACCAGGGGGATGTTCATGGTGTGAAAATAGTCCGGGGTTGCGATCTTGATGTCCGCGGAGGGTGATTCCGACTTGGGCACAGGATGGCCGTCGATCTGGAAACTGATAACCGCGCCGTTGCCGCTCAAAGGCAGAGGCGTAACGGCCGCAGCGGAGGCCACTCCCGGCAATGTCCGGATCCGGGTCAGGAGCTGCTTATAGAAATCTGTCTGCTGCTGGTCAGAGTACTTCTTTTCCGGCAGATCAAAAGTCAGGGTCAAGACATTGTGCGGGTTTAGCCCGGGATCGACGGCCAGGATGCGGTGAAAGCTGCGCATCATCAGTCCGGCAACCACCAGCACCACAAGGCCCAGGGCGGTTTCCGCCACTACCAGCGCTCCGCGAAGCCGTTGATGAGCGCTGCCCGAAGTGGTGCCGCGACCTTCCTTCATGAACTGCGTCAGGTTGGGATTGGAAGCACGGAGCGCCGGCACCAGGCCAAACACAATGCTCGTCAATACCGCTACCGCCGCGGTGAATGCCAGCACCGTGCCGTCAAGTCCGGCGGTTTGAATGCGCGGCATTTTATCGGCATTCAGGCTGATAAGCACTTTCAGGGCCCACATTGCCACTGGAATACCCAGTATTGCGCCACCCAGACCAAGCACAACGCTCTCCGTCAGCATCTGTCCGATAACACGGCTGCGTTTTGCGCCCAGGGCGGCGCGAACCGCAATCTCGCGGTTACGCTTGCTGGCGCGAACCAGCAGCAGATTGGCGACGTTCAAGCACGCAATCAGAAGCACAAACAACACCGACACAACCACAATCACTAATCGCGTACGATTGTCGCCTACAAGATATTCGAGTTCCGATGTCACGATCGCGGTGGAGAACTTCTTGTTGCTATCGGGATAGCGTTCCGCGAGATTGCGGGCAATCAGATTCATCTCTTCCCGCGCGCTGTCAAACGTTACGCCAGGAGCGATTCGGGCTATCCCCTGAAGATAATGCGCGCCACGCTGTGAGATTGCAGCCGGCGATTGCGGATCGGTTGTTTCGGCATCGATGGCAAAAGTGCGCCACATCCTGGGCGGATCAGCGTCAAGAGGGAAAACAAAGCTTGCCGGCATAACTCCCACAACGGTATAGCTCACGTTATCCACGGTGACAGGGCGTCCGATGATGCCGCGATCGCTGTGAAAGGCCGTTTCCCAAAGTTCATGGCTGAGAACAACAACGTGCGTGCCCGGTTTCTCTTCATCGCGTGTGAAACCGCGGCCGAGGAAGGGCGCTGTCCCGAGGACCGAGAAAAAGTCGCCGGAGACGACCGCGCCAGTAATGTGCAGGGGTTGCTCCAGACCGGTGAGAGTCACGCTGTCGCCGTGATAGCAGGCCAATCCACTAAAGGATTTCGCGGTGGCCCGCCAGTCGAGAAAATCAGGATAGGACACGGCGAAGGGGCTGGAGACATCCTTTTGTCGGGAAAGCGCAGATGTCACGTAAGCAAGGCGGTCGGATTCGGGAAAAGGCAGTGGCTTCAGCATAACCGCGTTCACAATGCTGAAGATCGCTGTGTTCGCGCCGATCCCCAGGGCCAGAGTGATCAAAGCAATGACCGTGAAGCCCGGAGACTTGCGCAACATACGCAGGCCGTAACGAATGTCCTGAAGCAGTGTAGTCACACTTCACCCCCGGAATGGAAACCACATTCCCAAAAGAATCGGTGTTGAGTGTCAGGCCGGTTTTTATGCCAGTTCAGCAGCCTGCTGGGCGGCTTCCGTCTCTTCAACCACCTTGCCGTCAAAGAGATGGATGGTCCGTTCGGCATGCTTGGCAAAACGAGCATCGTGGGTCACCATGCAAATGGTTGCGCCTTCGCGATGCAGACTCTGCAACAGCTCCATGACGGCTTCGCCGTTGCGCGAATCCAGGTTTCCGGTTGGCTCGTCCGCCAGCAGGATGGATGGTGATCCACCCAGAGCGCGGGCGACGGCCACGCGCTGCTGCTGACCGCCCGAGAGCTGTGAAGGATAGTGGCGCATGCGGTGCGCCATGCCAACTTTCTCCAATGCTTCCTGGACGCGCTTTTTGCGTTCCGGAGAGGACATGGAACGATAGGTCAGCGGCAATTCGACGTTTTCATAAACCGTGAGGTCGCCAATCAGGTTGAAACTCTGGAAGATGAAACCGATCTCCTGGTTGCGGATGCGAGCGCGATCAGAGAAATCCAGTCCTTGAACCGCTCTGCTGTTCAGCACATAGGAGCCGTCCGTGGGAGAATCCAGCAGGCCGATAATGGAAAGCAGCGTTGACTTGCCGCAGCCGGAAGGTCCGGCAATAGCGACGTACTCGCCTTTTTTGATATCCAGATGGATGCCGGAGAGCGCATGTGTCTCAACTTCGTCGGTATAAAAGACCTTGGTGACGTTCTCCAGATTAATCAAAGTTTGTCCACTAGCCACGTTGTACTCTCCTCTAAAAGTGAAATGGCGTTATCTCTCCAGCCTGATGCGGTCCTGGTTCTCATAGCGCGACATATCGGAAAGGATTACCTGATCGCCTTCCTTCAGCCCGCGCACGATTTCGATGGTATTCACCGAGCTGCGTCCCATTTCCACCGGCACGCGAGTCGCGGTTTTGCCATCCTGATCGATTTTGAACATACTCACAGTGCTTTTTTCCTGGCCGAACGCCGGACGCCCGACGTAGAGAACATTCTCCAGCTTCTCCTGGGTAATGGTTCCATCCACGCTCAGGTCCGGGCGGGATCCCTTGGGCGGCGGGCCATCCATGGTTACGTCCACGGTAACGGTGCCTGCCTGCACGGAAGGATCAATGCGCGAAACCGTACCGGCCACAACGCCGTTATGCGTATCGATCTCAGCCTTCTGGCCGGGAACTATGTCTTTAGCCTGTGTTTCAGGAATCTTCAACTCGGCCTTGAGATGGTCCGGCTGGACGACTTTAGCCAGGATCGTCCCCTGCGGCACGCGCTGTCCCACTTCAACCTGAAGGTCCTGCAGCACTCCGGGGATGCCGGCCCTGACGCGCAGAGCATCTTTCTGGCGATGCTTCAACTGCGACAATGCCTTTTTCTGGTCGATGGTGGCCTGCTGCACCGCGAGCTGGGTTTCAACGGCCTTAGTGCTTTCCGCGATCCGATCCTCTTCAATCTTCTTGCGCGTCGCCATCTCGCGCTCTTTGCTCAATGAAGCGTCCAGTGTGGCTTTGGAAAGTACGCCGATCTTGTTGAGTTCGCGGTTTGCATCGGCATCGCGCTTGGCGTTCTCGTAGTCGGCTTCCACGGTTGCCGCGCCGGAACGCAGATTTGCGAGGTCACTATCAATCTTGGCTTTGGTGTTCTGGTATTCCGCTTCCGCTGACCGCAATTCCAGGTCAGCGCTTACCGCTTCCTGCTCCACCTGCGGGTTGGAAAGCTCCATGAGGATGGTGTCCGCCTGCACTGGCGTTCCCTTCAGAACCAGAATCCGCTCCACCTGCACATCGGTGGCTGCTGGGATTAGACGTACATCCTCGGGTATGGGTACCAGAGATCCCAGACCATGAACCTGGCGCAGCATGGAACCGCGCTTAACAGTGTCAGGCCAAACCTGTCCCATATCGACGGTTTGCAGCGCCGGCTTGAGCTTGGAAACGCCCAAGGTGACGCCTAAGACCGCAATCACGGCCACAACAATCATCGCGGTTTGCTTGCGCCGCTTTTTCCGCTTTACCGATTCGTCGCGAACTATATCCATATCACTAAAGGTATATGCACCAAGGGGGCCAAATCAGATTATACCGCATCTGATTGATTCATAAGGGAATCTCGTCACATTCCGGGTGTGCTGTCAGCACCCGATGTCCATTCCTGAAACCCTACTGTTCGAAAACGCACAGTGACTGAAACCCACCTGAAATCCCCTGCTCTTCCATCAGAATGCCCTACATTAATATATAGACCACAGACTGCTCGTTTGGTTATGCACAAATCGGCCCGACATCCTCGTCTTTTTTCTACCGATCAATATGTAATTACTCTCCCTGAGGGACATAAGTTCCCAATTTTTAAGTACGGCATGCTTCGCCGTCTCATCGAAGCCGAAAATCTCTTTCAAATCGTGCAATCACCCCTGGCTGAGACCGAGACTGTCAGTCTGGCCCATGATCCGGCTTACGTTGCGGACTTTGCCGCGGGCACTGTTCACCCGGCCGCCATGCGCCGCATCGGACTGCCCCGGTCACAGATTCTGGTGCAGAGGGCGTTTGCTTCAGTGGGCGGGACCATCAGCGCTTCTCTGGAAGCATTGCACCACGGCTGGGGCGCTACCCTGGGCGGAGGGACGCATCATGCATTTCATGCTGAGGGCGCCGGCTTCTGTGTCTTCAATGATATTGCGGTGGCAATTCAGCTTTTACGGCAGCGCGGACACATTCGCCGTGCGGCGGTCATTGACCTGGATGTGCACCAGGGCGACGGCACCGCGGAAATCTTCCAGCACGATCCTGATGTCTTCACCATGTCAATTCACGGCGAAAGCAATTTCCCGTTTCGCAAAAAGCAGAGCCGGCTTGACGTTGCCCTGCCGGATAGAACAGGAGATGACGATTATCTCCGTCGCCTGGACGAGGTCCTCCCCGAGGCTTTTGCCTTCAAACCGGATATCGTCTTTTACCAGTCGGGCGTCGATCCGCTGGAGTCTGACGTCCTGGGCCGGCTTTCGCTGACGCCGCAGGGGCTGATTCAACGGGACCAAAAAGTGATGCTGGCTGCGCGGCGCTTTGGCGCACCTTTTGTTCTCACCTCCGGCGGCGGCTACTCCCGCCCTATTGAGCTTAGCGCTGAGGCCCACGCCAATACATATCGAACCCTATGGCAGGTGTTCATGCGCGATTGAGTCGTTTTCGGCAATTGGGCATGCGTAACTGATCACGCTTTTTTCTTCTCTTCGCGACAGTGATATTCTGCTTGCCATGCCATCCTCACCGCCTGGCTCAGCGAACCAATTGCCCCAGCTTGAACTGGCTGCTGCCAGCTTGGCCGTCCAGAAGAAAGACGTCTCGCCAGTCGATCTCACACAGGCATGTCTCTCAGCAATCGAACGCCGCAATCCTGAGCTGAATGCGTTTATTACCGTTACTGCGGAAACGGCGCTGACAGAAGCCAGAAAGGCGGAAAGTGAAATCGCACGCGGCGAATGGAGGGGTCCGCTGCATGGCATTCCACTGGCGCTGAAAGATCTGGCGGAGACTGCCGGTATAAAGACCACTGCGGCCAGCGCTGTGCTGAAGGACTATGTCCCCTCCGCGGACGCGGAGGTGGTGCGACGACTTAAGGCGGCAGGCGCAATTCTGCTGGGTAAGCTGAACCTGCACGAGTTTGCCTACGGAGGCAGCGGGATCATCAGCCATTATGGCGTGGCGCGAAATCCATGGAACACCGCGCACGTTACTGGCGGCTCATCTTCGGGTGCGGCCGCAGCGGTTGCGGCTGGACTTTGCTACGGAGCCATTGGCACCGACACCGCAGGATCGATCCGCCTGCCTGCCGCCTGCTGTGGAATCACCGGCCTGAAGCCAACGTACGGGCTGGTGAGCACGCGCGGCATTATTCCGCTCTCATGGACTCTGGACCATGTAGGTCCGATGGCGCGCACGGCGTCTGATTGTGCTCTGATGCTCCAGGCCATCGCGCATTACGACCCCCACGACCTCAACTGCCAGCGCTTCC
>DASTPO010000054.1:0-4872 GCA_035762225.1 Candidatus Angelobacter sp. | reverse complement strand
TCTCTGCAAAATGCGTCCCGGTCCGGGCCCTCTCTGGAATTGGTACAACTTTGACGAAGAAACTTTCTTAGCGCGCAAACGCGACGGCGTCAGCCCAGCCCCCTCAGGGCAGGAGGCCTGCGGTAAACGTTCAGACGTACTCTCTCGGTCAACAGGGTGGAGCAGGCATTTATGCCTGCGGTTAAACTGCTTTTCATTTTCCGGCTTCAGCCACTGAGGCTGACTTTTCATCGATTCCGCATCAAGGATCAACACATGAATTCGCTTCGCCCTCCGACCACGAATCTGACAATCCACCTTCTTCTCCGTGTCTCCGCGCCTCCGTGGTAGATTTTGTTTCCGGTCTTCTCCGCGCCTCCGTGGTAGGTTCTACCCCAAAAAAAACGGCGGCCCGGTAAAGAGCCGCCGTTTTCCCGACGAAGGAGCGCCCTCAGAGCGCCTAGGAGAAATCGTTACTGCACGTTCACGTTCTGGCTGAGCCGATAAAGTTTTCCCGCCGTGTCCCACGCTTGAATAACCACGATGTGGGTGCCTTTCGCTGCTGTCACCGGCTGGTCCAGCGTTGGACCGGAAGAAGCGCCCGCCTGTATGCCATCCACATAGACCTTCATGGCCGTGATGGTAGCCGTGTTGTACTGCACACTGGCAGAGGCCCTGAACGGAGACTGCACGTCGTCACCATCATTTGGAGTATTGGGATAAATGCCGGGGTTGCACGTGGTCCCCAGCGGCGGGCAGCCACCCTCATAAAAGGTCTTGATAACAACGCTGCTCTTGTACACGGCGTTGTTTGCGTCCCACGCCACCAGGCTGAGCGTATGCGTTCCGGCCGTCGTGTTTACCCCGCCCGCGACTATGCTGGTCTGCCCGGAAGCCGGCGCGTAATCAAAAACGTCTTTGCTGTCCACGTAGGCGCGAATATGTTTGATCGCGGTATTGCCCCTGAATCCGGCGCTAAAGCCAAGATTCTGGGAAACCACCTGGCCTGACCCCGGAGCGCAGATGCGTACGCCCACCGCCGACGGCGGGCAGGAAAATGGAAGATTCCCGGCCACGCTGAAGCTCTCCTGCGCCTGGTAAAGGTGGCCAAAGCTGTCCCACGCGTTGATGACAAGGTGATGCGTTCCGTTGGCGACACCGCCTTCAAACAGGCTGATGTCCGGCCCGGCGTTTTGAAAAATCTGTTTTCCGTCGATGTAAACCTTCATGGTGTTGATGGAGCCGGCCGAGGGGTTGGCCACGGCTTCAATGTGCGGGACCTGATAGATGATGGAGTTGGCGCTGGGCTGGCAGATGGCCACGTGGCCGCTCGCCGGCGCAGGGCAGGCGGCAAACGCACGGAATGGCAGGCACACTGCCGCAATCGCGAATATTAAAACTGCTGTAAGACTTTGCAGGGAAGGGGACTTCATGGTGATGGGGCCTCGGGGAACCGGAATTTTTTCTTGCTGAGCTGACCATGAACAAAGCAATTTGAAAGCCAAGCTGCTGCTCTCAGAAGGATGCTTGTCGGTTGCAGCAAAATGCCGGTAAACGACCAAGGGTGAGCACAAGAGTACTCATTCAGAGTAGATGAAGAACTAAGGTCGGGGATTGACTGTGGCCGCTATTTCCTGGCCAGACGAATGCGCATCTCCTCTTTCAGGGAGATAAACCACAGGTAGATCTCGTCAACCCGCCTGATGTCGTCGTCCAGCATCTTTTGATCGGCATATTGGCGGATCGCCATCTCGGGGTGGTGGCGTTTCAGGACGGAAATGATCTGGGCCAGCTCATTTACCTTGGAATGCATGATGCGCAGGTCCGAAACCAGCCGGACCTCTTCAATCGTCAGTATTTCCTGTCTCTCAGAAGCCTTTTTCATGGGTACCCTCTAAAATCGCTGCTTTCGATTGAATCGCATCACGATAAGATTACCACCTTACTCGTGCGTGGCCCATCCGATCTTCGTCCTTAGATGACTCCGCCCAAAGAAAGGGAACGCGGCCCGGCGAAGCAAAACAATGGCCTGCGGGGCCGCCGTGTTTCCTCGCGCGGTCAAATCTTCTATAATTCGCGCCTGAGAATGAGCGAAACCATAAACGCCAATCCGGCTGTGGCCCCGCCAGCCGCCGAGAAGTCGGGCCCTCTGGATATCCGGCAGATTCAGGCAATCCTGCCCCACCGCTATCCGTTTCTGTTGATCGACCGCGTCCTTGAGATTGAACGCAAGAAGAAGATCGTCGCCATCAAGAACGTCACCATCAATGAGCCGTTCTTCAACGGACACTTTCCCGGCTATCCCATCATGCCGGGCGTGCTGATCGTTGAGGCCATGGCCCAGGCCGGCGGCGCGATGCTGCTCACTGAAGTAGAAGACCGAACGGACAAGCTCATTGTCTTCACCGGCATTGAAAAGGCGCGCTTTCGCCGACCGGTGGTGCCCGGCGACCAGCTCCGCATTGAAGTGGAGATGCTGAGCTGGAAGGCTATCTCCTCCCGCATCGCCGTGCGTATGGGAGGCAAGGCATACGTCAACGGCAAGCTGGTGTGTGACGGTACGGTCAGTGCCCAGCTTGTTCCCATCAATCGCGGGCAGACCGCTTCTGATTCCTCTTCCGACACTACCGAATGATTCATCCAACAGCATTCATTGACCCTGGAGCAGTGGTCCCGGAATCTTGCCAGGTAGGACCGTACTGCGTGATTGGCGCCGATGTGCAACTGGGCGAGCAGTGCGAACTGATGTCCCACGTGGTCATCGATGGCCCCACCAAGATTGGCGCGAAGAACCGTTTCTTTTCCTTCTGCGCCATTGGCGGCGAGCCGCAGGATACGAGTTACAAAGGCGAGAAGACCCGGCTGGAGATCGGCGATGGCAACGTGATCCGCGAGTACGTCACCCTGAATCGCGGCACCGCCAAGGGCGGCGGCGTTACGCGCGTTGGCAGCAACACCCTGATGATGGCCTATGCCCATGTGGGGCACGATTCCAGCATAGGAGATCATGCCATGCTGGTGAACGCCGCCACGCTGGCCGGGCATGTCACGGTGGAGGAATGGGCCGTGGTGGGGGCGCTTTGTGCGATCCACCAGTTCACCCGCATTGGCGCGCATTCCTACGTGGGCGGCGGCACCGTCGTGACCAAAGACGTTTTGCCTTTTTCAAAATGCGTGGCGCCGCGCGAGACCAGGATCTATGGGTTGAACGCCGTCGGGCTGGAGCGCCGGGGGTTCAGCGCGGAGCGTATCAAGAAAATCCATCACGCTTTCCGCGTGCTGCTGAACTCCAGATTGAATACCACTCAGGCGCTGGAGAGGCTGAGATCTGAGGGAGACCAGGGAGATGATGTCGCCATGCTGATGCGCTTCATCGAAGAGTCGGAGCGAGGGATCGTTAAGTAAAGCCGTACGGCTCATAGCCGAATCAGAGAGATAAAACTTCAGGCAGCGTGCTTGCCGTCATCCGCGGAGGGTTCCACTCGTTCCTTTTCAGTTTTCTCAACTTGCTTTTCTTCCGGCTTCGGCATTTCTGTCACATTCGCCGGCACGGCTGCGGCTGGCTGCTCCAATGAAGCAGGGTCCAGCGTCTCTGCGCTGTTTCGCAGCAGCGTATCGGCATATCCCAGATAGTGCCGGACGAAGCTTTGTTCGTCGGCACGAAGCTCCGGGTCCACCGCGTCAGTCAGTCCGTCGGCTTCTTCCGGGGCCATGCCGGGAAGATGGTATCCATTGCGCCTGCGCTTGAAAGGCACAAGGTTCTTGCTCTCGAGATGGTTCGGGATTTTACGCATGTTGACTATTTAGTTATGATGCGTCGCAACCCGATTAGATGCCTTCGCATAAGGCAAATCGGCACACTGGTAAACTGTCTAAGTGACTGCCGGTCAAAAGCTTGGATTAATCGCCGGAAACGGAAGCTTCCCTTTGCTGCTGCTGGATGCCGCGCGCGCTCAGGGCGCCCAGGTGGTGGTTGCCGCCATCAAGGAAGAGACTTCTCCTCTCATAGAAAACCGCGGCGCGCTTGCGGTGCACTGGCTGTCTCTGGGTGAACTGGGCAAGCTGATTGACACTTTCAAGCTTGCGGGAGTGAGCACGGCGATCATGGCCGGGCAGGTGAAGCACAAGCAGATCTTCTCCGCCATCCGGCCGGACTGGCGGCTGGCCAAGGTGCTCTTCTCTCTGGGAACGCGAAATACTGACTCCCTGATCGGGGCCGTGGCCAAGGTGCTGGAAGACGAAGGCATTCACCTGATCAGCTCCACTTCCTATCTTGAGCCGTTGCTGGCCAAGGCAGGCGTGCTCACGCGTCGCACACCCACCGAGACGGAGCAGAAGAACCTTGACTATGGGCGGCAGGTCGCGCGCCATCTGGCGCAGTATGACATCGGCCAGACCGTGGTGATCGCCGAGTCGGCGTGCGTGGCGGTGGAAGCCATGGAGGGAACCGACGTGACCATCCTTCGCGCCGGCGAGATCATGAAGAGCACGGCGCACGAAGGCGATTCCGTTCTCAGCCGCGCCCTCACCGTGGTGAAAGTAGCCAAGCCGAACCAGGACATGCGCTTTGACGTTCCGGTGATTGGCTTGAAGACAATCGCAACCATGGAACAGGCCGGGGCCACCTGCCTTGGCGTGGACGCAGGCAAATGCCTTTTTCTGGATGGCGAACAAATTGTTGCCGCCGCGGATAAAGCCGGCATTGCCATTGTCGCTGGCTCAGCCGGCAGCAACTAACTCAGAAAATCCGCAGCCGAGCAACGTACGTGCGAATAATTCACTCTTCTTCTGCACGCAGCGCTCGCCGCTTTGCATCTCTCCCGCTGCCAGCCAGAAGATCTTCCGCGCACCTGGCCACATTTCTGGCGCGCAGCTCAGGATCGCGAGAGGAAA
>DASTPO010000053.1:0-3286 GCA_035762225.1 Candidatus Angelobacter sp. | reverse complement strand
ATTTGAAGACGTCCTGCTCAGAGCCGTTTTGGAAGGCCAGGAACGCAACGTCGCCGTGGTTGTTGAGGGCGGGGAATTGGGAAAAGTCCGATAGCCCCTGCGTGCTATCGACAACGTTAACGAATT
Organism: Candidatus Angelobacter sp.; assembly: GCA_035762225.1. Classification (GTDB taxonomy): domain Bacteria; phylum Acidobacteriota; class Terriglobia; order Terriglobales; family Acidobacteriaceae; genus Angelobacter. The sequence continues at coordinate 3,160 of DASTPO010000053.1, read as the reverse complement.
TGAGGTGCAGGTCTTGTGCTGACTCGGCAAAGGCATGGCCGGCAAGCAGAGCAAGCACAAGAGCAACGGCGAGGCTCGTTAGTCGCCGTGGGGCATTGCCATGGCGCGGCCTTGGAATTATGTTGAACATTCATCTCTCCTTTATTTATTGGTCCGTATGAAACCGCGGCAGCACATGAGAAAGCGATCTGGCTGCGTGGCTTGAAAACCTGTCTATTGGTCCGCGCGGAAAAAGTAGTAGTCGGCGGTGTAGGGGACGAGCGTCTGCTTTCCCACATCCGTGGTAGCTGAACAGCCTGTGGCTGGCGCAGAACCGCCCTGCGTATTCAAACGCTGGATGTAAGTCGTCCCGGTCATAGCGGTTCCACCGGCGGGACCTTTTTCTGATCCGACCGCTTGCAGCAACAGACAGCCAATTGCGCCAGCGTGTGGGCAGCTATCGGTTCCGGCGGGGATGGCGCGCAGCGTTTGCGCCCATACTTTGCTGCCGTCCAGGGTGCTCTCCCATGTCGGATTGCCGAAGGGCTGCGACCTGGGAGCGTATTGATTGGGATTTGCATTGGGACTGAGAAAATGGTGAATGCCTGGCACGTTGTGGTGGTCAGGATCGGAAAATAGTTCTGCTTCAGGCCGGCTGCCGTTGACGGTCCAGGAAGCGCCGCTGCTCGCTGGCAGGCAGACGTAACCTTGTGTTCCCACCGCGTGGCCCGTCAGAAAGACGCGGTTGCCCGCTGGAGGCGCGATGCCGGCAGGCGTTGCAGTAGACTCTGGTTTTTGCGCAACGGCCCACGTCGACAAGCCAAACGCCCACGCCAGAAGCAGGATGCCGGCCGCCAGCAGCAATCGGATTTGCTCTGACTTTTCCGGATGTTGATCAAAGTTGTAGCTCATTCGTTGTTTCTCCAAATCAAGGAGTCCAGGGCATGCGCTATCGTCTGCCTGGACTCGGACCTCAGGAATATCGTGAAACCACGGATGCAACTATTTGTGGTCATCTTGGTGCGGGATGGCGGCGGCAAACCAGACTTCGCCCACGTTGCGGATCAGCAGTACTGGCGCGTCGCAGGGTGTTGGCTGGGCCGGAGACAGGAAATCATCAATGGTAAAGTCGCCGTCGGCCTCAAGAGCCACACCAGACAGGGTTGAGTTGTGAGCGGTCGTGGACGCGCCGAGTCCGCAGAACAACGTTGCATGGACGCTTTGTCCCGCGTTGGTTCCGATGCCGTTACCTGAAGCCAGAAGGAGGCCATGCCCTACCACCCGGATATGGCCGTCGGGACCGATTTCGGCCTGAAGATTGGCGATGCGCCAGGGCGCTCCGGGAGAAACACCACGCACAACGTTAAGGTTAACGGTCCCATTGGCGGCAACCCCGGTAACGGGAATCACGCCAATACCGCCCTTGAACTTCAAAACCGGCGGCTGGTTCGCGTTGTTGTCCGGATTACCGTGTGCAGGCGCGAGGCCGCGCGCGGCCAGCGCTCCCAGCACTACGAACAAACCACAGATCATGCTTTGGGCAACCTTGCCTCCCGGAAACTTCTTGTTGCAATTGCTGTTCACCTAATTCTCCTTATCGTGATCAAACTTCAGGGCTTTTCGGACTCGCGGCCACCAACGCGCATGCTTGCGGCTGACCTATGGTTCCGCTAGAATCTGCGCTGAAACGCCGCTAATCTCCAGGCCCACATTCAACCTAGGCAACGCAGCGGAAGACCGTCCTTAGCGGCCAGTTAAGAATTTCTGGGTAAATTCCAAAGAACTTGCAAAGACAGCCATGCCCCAGGAAACAAAGAGCTTGTACGAGTTCGGGCAGTTCCGCTTTGACCCCCGGGAACATCTGCTCCTGTGCGGGGGAAAGCCGGTCTCGCTGTCGCCGAAGGCTTTTGAGATTCTCCTGGCACTGATTCAGAGCAATGGCCGCCTGCTCACCAAGGCAGAACTCATGCAACAGGTGTGGCCGGACAGCTTTGTGGAAGAGTCCAACCTCACGGTGAATATTTCTGCCCTGCGGCGGGCACTGGGAGAGACCGCGGGAGGGCTGCAATTCATTGAGACAGTGCCGAAATTGGGATACCGTTTTGTCGCTCCGGTCACCGAGACTCCATACGAAAGCCAGTCCATCGCGACGCCGCAGATCGCCGCCGTTGCGACGGTAAGAATGCCCGAAACGCCTGCGCCCGTTGTTGCCCGACGTACCGGCTTTCGGCGCTGGCGACTGGTCGCTTCGGCACCTTTGGTTGCGGCCATCCTGGTCTCGGCATTCCTGATCTTCAGCCGTCCCGCCAAGTTGACTGACAAAGATGTGATCGTCCTGGCCGACTTCGCCAACAGCACCGGCGACGCCGTTTTCGATGATGCCTTGCGGCAAGGGCTTTCTTCAGAGCTGGAGCAGTCGCCGTTCCTGAACCTGATGTCCGACGAGCGTATTGGACAGACGCTGAGCCTGATGGCGCGCCCCAAAGACACGCGCCTCACCCGCGATCTGGCCAGTGAGGTTTGCCAGCGTACGGCCAGCGCGGCGGTCCTGCATGGCACGATCAACCAGATTGGAACGCAGTATCTCCTGACCTTGAAGGCGATGAACTGTGCCAATGGCGACTCCCTGGGGAGCGCGGAAGAGCAGGCCGCCGACAAGAACCATGTTCTGGATGCGCTGGGAAAGATTGCTTCGCGCATGCGCAATCAACTGGGCGAATCGCTGGCTTCGGTGCAGAAGTACGATGCCCCGCCGGAGAACATCACGACGCCGTCGCTGGAAGCGCTGAAAGCCTACAGCCTTGGATATCAGGCCATGGTGGTCAAGAGCGATTATGCCGCGTCGATCCCTTTGTTCCAGCGCGCAATCGACCTTGATCCAAATTTCGCCATGGCCTATGCCCGGATGGGAACAAGTTATTCCGACGTAAATGAGACGGTGCGGGGCGCGGAGAGTGTCCAGCGGGCCTATGAACTGCGCAAGAGAGTAAGCGAGCGTGAGGAATTTTATATCTCTGAACACTATGAGATTTTCGTCACCGGAAATCTGGAGGCTGCCCGCAAGGTTGATGAGCTGTCGATGCAAACCTACCCGCGCGATACTCCATACACCAACCTTGGCCTCATCTACAGCGAGCTTGGCGACTATGATCAGGCTCTCGCCGCATACCAGAACGCGCTG
>DASTPO010000052.1:0-5814 GCA_035762225.1 Candidatus Angelobacter sp. | reverse complement strand
CGAAATATTGCGGGAACACTGCGTTCTCCTTTGCGCCGGAACATATGTAGAGAGACAGCAGATCGCAGAATTGCAGGACATCGGTCAACGCCTCGAGTTCTGCGGCGCCTTGGCTTTGCCGCGCTTTCAGCTGTTCTTGCCGTTTCGATTCGCTCGCCAGAAATTTGTTCAATTGATTGCGATCGCCGGCGATGTCATCGCTGTGGGCGACACGGTTCGCGCCCAGCCTCCAGAAATGGCGACTGACAATGTAACCACCGGCCGGCCCAGCCGATCCGGCGATATCGATCGACTTTTCCCAGGCAGTCAAAAACTCATTCACGCTGCAGGCGATAAATGACCGCGGACAGCCCTGGCGCACCGAACGGCTTTGCATGATCGCCTGCGCGTCCGGGACGCCCCAGCCGGCATCATGGAGGGCGATTGCACGCACCAGGTCCGCATCCAGGCTGGGCGCGGCAGGGTGAGTGATCTTTGCAGCAAGTTCGCCCGCCAGGGCGGCGTGGGATGGCTGAGTGATCATCCAGCAACCATCATAGGATTGCCGTTGCAGCCGCTCGACGACTGTCCATGCCGGCTGGAAATCCGCGCCTGCGGCGGATGGCGATTCCAGCGGGCGGAGGATCATCAGCTTGGACGCCGTTTGGCCATGCGTCGCGGAACCGCCATGGCTTTGGCCGGGCCACTGCTGGATGGCGGTTTTTTCATGCCTTCCAGCAGCTCTTTGAGTGCGACAGCGTTGTTGTGCTCGGAGTCCGCTGAGGCGTAGATCAGGGTCACAACGTCATGCTCGCTGAGCAGCGTGTAGAGAGTCTGCAAGGCCGCGGAGGCGGCCGGCGTTTCCAATTCCTTGAAATAGCGCTTCTTGAAGACGATCCAATTGCCGCTGGAATGGAACCATTTGCGCAAAGTGTCCGAAGGAGCAAGGTCCTTGAGCCAGTGGTCGATGCGGGCGGACTCTTTGGCGATCCCGCGCGGCCACAGACGGTCCACCAGCACACGCTGGCCGTCAGAGAGCGAGGGTTTCTCATAAGCGCGTTTGATTTCGACCGGCATCAGAAAATAGCGGTAGTATTACGGCCCCAGGGGTTTTCAAAACGCTGCGCTCCAGACATAATAGTCATTTGAGGCGAATAGCGTCCATTTTTCTGATGTTGATTTTGGCTGGGTTGCTGTCCGGCTGCGGCAAGGACCCCGCGCAGATGACGGACGCAGAGCTTGGCCTTAATCCGCAGCAAAGCCGCGGCCGGCGCGTGTACAACATTTACTGCCTGAGTTGTCATCCGGCCTATTCCTCCAACGGCAACAAAGGTCCGGGTCTCAAGAAGCTTTTCAAGAAGGACTATCTTCCCAGCGGGCTCACTACCACGGACCAGCACGTGATCCAGAGCATTGTTCAGGGACGGGGCATGATGCCCCGTTTTGGCGACCAGATTAATCAGGACGAGATCCAGGACGTGATGGCCTACCTGCACACGCTCTAGGCTTCAGCGTTTTGCCGGGTCAGGACCGTCAAACACCTGCGGTAAAGGAGAATGTGGAATGTTCTCAGCCGCTTGTATTTCCTTGAGCTCTTCTTCGAACACTGCCCCCTGCTCATACCAGAGATCAACGTTCCGCCAGGCGACCAGGGCGCAAATGACGAACAAGACGGGCCAGAGCAACAACGGAACCAGCGCTCCCAGGCCAACGAACAGAAGAAACGTATAGGAACCGGCCAGCACGGCTGAGAGCAGAACGCGAATCGCCAGCATAGGCAAGGTGAGCCTGGCGTGGCCGGCGCGGTCGGGATAGGCCTGCGTGTCCACGAAGGAATGGGCAATATCGCCGGCGATCAGGATTACCAATACGAGCGCGCCAAGATAGCAGAGGCCCCGCAACAAAGAGAAATGGAGGAAACTTGAGCCGGCAAACAGGGCTGTGGCCGCCAATGGAGACCAGCGCCCCAATGGGGCGTGCAGGTCAGCCAGCCAACGAACCAATGCGCGGAAGTTTTCGCTCACAATTGCCGCTCCAGGGCCACAGTTTAGCTGCGTATTTCCCCCGGAAGAAAGTTACCTCGGTGTGGTAACCGGCGCGGGAAAATGAAACATCGTACAATAGAGATTCACATCCAATAAGCATGGCCAGCCCCGTAGAACTCGTCCAGATTGATCTTGCGCCGCGGCGTCCCCAGCCCAAACCGGCGTGGCTTAAGGCGCGCGCGCCCATGGGCGACAATTACCACGATCTCAAGAGACTGGCGCGCACCCTGGATCTGCATACGGTTTGCGAATCAGCGCAGTGCCCCAACATTGGCGAGTGCTGGAACCACAAGACCGCGACCTTCATGCTTTTGGGCAATCTCTGCACGCGGCGCTGCGGTTTTTGCGCGGTGCCTAAAGGCAAGCCCGAGCCTCTTGATCTGGATGAACCGCGCCGCGTAGCCGAAGCCGTGGCCACGCTGGGACTGAAGCATGCCGTGGTCACCAGCGTGAATCGCGACGACGACAACATGGGCGGCGCCAGGATATTTGCCGAAACCATCCGCCAGATTCGTGAACAAGCGCCCGGCTGCCAGGTGGAAGTGCTGATCCCGGATTTTCAAGGGCGCGAAGATTGCCTGCAGACCGTGATAGAAGCGAAGCCGGAGGTACTCAACCACAACACCGAGACCGTGCCGCGACTCTATCGCGCGGTGCGTTCCGGCGCCCGGTATGAACGCACACTCGACCTGCTCAGCAACGTGAAGCGCTTTGCTCCGACGATGGTTTCGAAAACCGGGGTGATGGTCGGCATCGGCGAGACGATGGACGAACTGGTGGAGGTGTTTCGCGACCTGGCCGCGCGCAAGGTGGATATCCTTACCGTGGGCCAGTATCTTCGCCCGTCAAGAGACCATCTGCCGATGACGCGCTATTACACTCCGGATGAATTTGCCTTCCTCAAGACGGAAGCCCTGAAGATGGGCTTCAAGCACGTGGAGTCCGGCCCGCTGGTACGTTCTTCTTACCACGCACATGAACAGGCGCAATCAACCGGGTTGATCAGCCTGGGATCTTCCAACGCTCAATAAGCCAGTGAAATAATTCGCCCCGCCTCGATGGGCCGAAGCACTTGCAGGGTCAACAAATACAGGGCATGAGTAAAATCATGCCCTGCTGTTTTTCCTGCATCGAGAAACGCAGCTGTCGTCTTCTCTGCTTGATCACCAAACGTGGCAAGCGTTGGCGCGAACCATAGGTTGTCCGGCCTTGCAGCCCCACGCTTTCTGGAACTCGGGCATGTTTTCCACTACGCCATTGGCGCGGAAGTTTCCCGGCGAGTGTTCGTTATTGAGCGCGAGCAGCCGGGCCATCTGGTCACTCTGGTTCTGGCACCAGATCTGTCCCCAGCCAATGAACAAGCGCTGCTCGGGCGTGAAGCCGTCAATTTTCTCCGGCTGCTTGCCGGAATCGGCCATGCTCTTCATCAGCGCCATGTAGGCGATGCGGAGCCCGCCGTTGTCCGCGGTGTTTTCGCCCAGCGTGAGCTTGCCGCGCACGTGCACGTCATCCACGGCGACGAACTGGTCATACTCATCGACGATGCATTGCGTGCGCTCCTTGAAGGCCTTCTGGTCCGCGGGAGTCCACCAGTTTTTAAGATTGCCTTCCGGATCGAAGAGCGCGCCCTGATCGTCAAATCCATGGGTAAGCTCGTGCCCGATCACAGCCCCCATCCCGCCAAAGTTCAAAGCGTCATCGGCCTTGAAGTAATAAAAGGGCGGCTGCAGGATTCCCGCAGGAAAGTTAATGTCATTTTCCGTGGGATCGTAGTACGCGTTGACGGTTGGCGGCGTCATCTGCCATTCCTGCTTATCCAGCGGCTTGCCAATCTTGGCCAATTGCCGGTGGACTTCAAACGCATTGGCGCGGAGAGAGTTTCCCAGCGCGTCATTGGGCTCGATTTTCAGCGCCGTGTAGTCACGCCACTTGCTGGGGTAGCCAATTTTGTTTTTGATGGCGTCCAATTTGATCAGCGCCTGTTTTTTAGTGACTTCCGACATCCAGGGAAGATTGGAGATGTCCGCGCGCAAGGCATCTTCCAGCTCCTTCACCATGGCCAGCGTGCGCGCTTTGGCCTCCGGCGGATAATACTTTTCCACGAACACCTTGCCCAGGGCCTCGCCCAGGTCTCCATCGGTTGCGGCAACGCAGCGCTTCCAGCGCGGCTGTAGTTCCTTGGCGCCGCGCAGCGTCTTGCCATAGAAATTGAAGTTTTCATCCTGGAACGCCTTGGGGAGCGATGCCGTCTGCGAATGCACCAGCTGCCAGCGCAGATAGGTTTTCAAATCGTCCAGGCTGACGCTCTTGAGTTCGGTATCGAGCGCCTTGAAAAATGCGGGCTCAGACACGTTGAGGCTGTCCAACGACGGAGAGCCGAGATCAGCAAGGTATTTGCTGAAGTTGAAGGACGGCGCCAACGCCTGCCATTCCGCCACCGACATTTTGTGATAGATGCGCTCGGGCTCACGGCGCTCGACACGATCGCCTGAACCGCGGGCCAGAGCTGTCTCAATCGCCATCACGGCGCTGGCTTCACTGGCGGCTTTTTCCGGCGAGTCACCAAGCAGCGTGAACATTTTAGTGACGTGCTCCTGGAACCCTTTGCGCTGCTCCACTGACTTGGGATCGTCTTTGGTGTAGTAATCGCGGTCCGGCAGCGAGAGGCCGCCCTGGTCCGCCTGGCCGATTACCATCTTGGCGTTCTTGAAGTCCGCGCCGGAGCCAAAAGCGAAGAGTTCATTGATGCCTTCATCGTGCAGGTGAGCGATCAATTCAGGCAGCGCCGATTTGTCCTTGAGCTGGTCAATGCGGTCAAATTCCGGCTTGAGCGCGGCGATGCCTTTCTTCTCAATCGCCGGCTCATCCATGCAGGCGGCATAGTAGTCGCCGATCTTCTGCTCTTCTGGGGAACGATTGCCCGCTTTAGCCGCGGTCTCCAGAATGGTCCTCAGCTTCTCGCGGTTTTTCTCTGCGAGCTCGCCAAAGCGGCTCCAGATGGCCTGGTCGGCAGGGATGGGATTCTTTTTCAGCCAGCCGCCACAGGCAAACTGGTAGAAGTTGACGCAGGGATCGGCGGTTTTGTCCAGGTCGGATAGCACGGCGTTTGCCGCGTCTTTTGTATCCTGCGCGGTGGCAGGAGCTATCATGGCGGCAAGCAGGAGAGCGAACGATAAACAACGGAAAAAACGCATAGGGCAGGTCCTTGATGTTGAGATTGGTGCCACTCACTCCGCGACGCACGTCCGCTGCGGAGCTTCAGAGAATGTATCTACACTCAAAAAACACGGAAGTGGACGGTGAGATATTTCTTCGGGTTCTCACGCATCGCCTTGATGAGGTTGCGCGTCTCCACCAGCATCTGATCGGTGTTGTTGTACAGCGAAGGATCGTTTACCAGCTTGCCCGCGCTTCCCTGTCCGGCATCGATCTTGTCGGCAATGGCGGAAAGCTTGTTGATGGTGTTGTGCAGCTTGCGGGCAAAATCCTCATCCTTCAAAAACTTTCCCGCGGTGCCCTTGCCCGCGTTGATGTCATCAATGAGCTTGTTGGCTTTGGTTACTGTCAGGTTCACGTTGTTGTAAAGCGTCTCATCTTTGACCAGCTTGCCGAGATTCCCTTTGCCCTGGTTGATCTCATCCACCATCTGGTCCAGCTTGTCGATGGCGTCATTCGCCTTGAGATAGAGCGTCTTGTCCTTGAAGAGCTGCCCAATCGTGCCCTGGCCATTGTTGACGTCATTCAAAAGGCCCTGCACCTGGTTCAGGATACCGTTGATCTTGTTAATCAT
>DASTPO010000051.1:0-7274 GCA_035762225.1 Candidatus Angelobacter sp. | reverse complement strand
CGTTCCGTCAATCGGAGACCGGATGGTGGAGTGGTCCAGGTTGGTCTGCGCCACGGTCACCGCGGCGGACTTCTGCTGGGCCTGCGCGGCGGCCTGGGTTACCTGCGCTTTGGCCGCTCCCACCGCTGCGTCCGCGCTCTGTGAAGTTGCGCGCGCGGTATCCAGCTGCTGCGTGGGAACAACGCCTTCCTGCGCCAGCGTGGTATAGCGGTTGAAATCGAGCTTAGCCTGCGCCGCGGCAGCTACGGCCTTATCCAGATTGGCCTTGGACGCCACCAGGTTTGCTTGAGCGTCAGCCAGATCGGCCTTGGCTTGCAACAGCGCTCCCCGGAACAATGAAGGATCAATCTGCGCGATCACCTGGTCTTTTTTCACGTGCGAATTGAAATCCGCGGATAGCGTCTGGATGGTGCCGGAAACCTGTGAGCCTACCTGCACGGTGGTTACGGCGTTAATGGTTCCCGTGGCCTGGACCACGTTCAGTATGTCGCCCTTCTGCACCTTCTCGGTGTAGTACTGCGGCGTGCTTTTGGATTCCAGCTTGAATGCCGTGAGCAGCGCGATGGCTGCCAGCAACACGGTAATGATGGTCCACTTATTCTTTAGAACTTTCATTTTCCAACCCCCCGATCTACTCAAAGTTCGTGAGACCCTGGTTTGCGGCCTCTGTAGGTTTAGACCCCAAACTTCGAAGGCCGGAGTAAACAGTGGGTAAGGCAGGGGTTAATAATTGTGAGGAGGAATGCGCAAATCCCCAGTGTTTATGCCACTGCGGTTAACGCAACTTTACGATTGCCCGTTGCAAACAATGCAGTTCTGCGCGCCTACATTAATCTTCCTAATAACCACGGAACTTTCTTGCCTGGATGGCAATAGTTGGCTATAGTGCGGCCTATGACGATCTTCTGTCACCCATCACCGCGGTGTTGCTTCCCGCCATGTAGGTGCGCGAATCCGGGCAGTGGGGGGAAGATCAGCTAGCACTATTTTCAAGTCAGAGCAAAAACTCCCCCGCTGCTATTGGCAGCGGTTTTTGTTTGCTGAGAAACCGGCTCGTCCGCTTTGAGAAGTATTTGTGACTACGGCCCACAAACCCGACGGTTCCATCAACCACCGCGCTCTTCTGGTGAACGCCCGCCGCGTGGTGGTAAAAGTGGGCACGGGCGTGGTCTGTAATGAGGCCAATGAATTTGATCCGCTGCAGGCTGCGGCCCTGGCCGGAAGCATTGCCGGCCTCGCGCGGGAAGGCCGCCAGGTGGTCCTGGTGAGCTCCGGCGCGGTGACTCTGGGAGCAGCCGAACTGGGCATCCATCGCAGCCGTCTGCGCGATGCCAGCATCACGCGCGCTTGCGCTTCCGTGGGCCAGTGCAAATTGATGGAAGCTTACGCCGAGTCGTTCCGGCCGCACGGTCTCAAATGCGCGCAGGTGCTGGTGACGGAAGACGACTTCAGCGATCTGAAACGATACAGCATTCTCCGCCAGACGTTTGAACGGCTGCTCAAGCTGGGCACGGTGCCAATCGTGAACGAGAACGATACCGTCACCAACATCTATACGGAGCAGGCGCCGATATTCCGTGACAATGACCGGCTCGCGGCGCTGGTGCTGAGCAAGCTGGATGCCGACGCGCTGGTACTGCTTTCCAACGTGGATGGCCTGCTCTATTACCCGTCAGAGAACTCGAGCCACGCAACCGTGGTGAGCATGGTAACTGAGATCACCGCGGCGATTCGCGATTCGGTGCGCGGGACGTCCGCCACCGGACGCGGCGGGATGGCGGCGAAGCTCGATGCTGCTGAGATCGCGATGCACGCCGGCGGCCTGGTGGTGATCGCCAACGGCAAAACGCCCGGCATTCTCGATAAAGTTTTCAGCGGCCAGGAGGCCGGCACCATTTTTCTGCCCGGCTCGCGCATGGCCGGCAAACGGCGCTGGCTGGCCTTTGCCACCACAGTCCGCGGGCAGGTTTCCATCAACGCCAACGCGAAGAATGCGCTGATGAACCGGCAGGCGAGCCTGCTGGTTTCCGGCGTGACCTCAACCCAGGGAGAATTTGCCGCCGGCCAGGTGATTGCCGTGCTCGGGCCGGATGGCCAGACCATCGGCAAGGGCATTGCCGAATGCGGCAGCCAGGAGCTGGCCCGCATGCTGGATACACGCGGACCGCAAAAAGGTATTCTTGTGCGGCGGGAAAATTTCCTGCTGCTGGCAAAAGCAGCTGCTGCCGATGTCTAACCTTTCCGCAATACGCACTCCCGACGCGCTGGCCGATCAGGTCCGGCGGACCCGCCGTGCCGCGCATGAACTGGCCCGGCTCTCCGGTGAGCAACGAAGGCGGATTCTGCTCGCAGCGGCCGATCAGCTGGAGTCGCGGGCCGATGAAATTTTGAAAGCCAACGACGAGGACTGCCGCAACCTGGATCTTGCCATCCAGAAAGGCGCTGCCTCTGCCGCACTGGCCAAGCGGCTGAAGACCTCTCCTTCCGCCATCACGGAGATGGCGCGGCAGGTCCGCGGCGTGGCCGCGCTGGCTGATCCCGTTGGCCAGGTGCTTGCCACCACTGAACTCGATGACCGGTTGACGCTGCAAAAAGTTTCCTGCCCGCTAGGCGTGGTGGCAGTGATTTTCGAATCACGGCCGGATGCAATCCCGCAGGTGGGCTCGCTGGCCATCAAGACCGGAAACGGCCTGGTGCTGAAAGGCGGCGCCGAGGCGCGCCTTACCAACCGCGTGCTGGTTTCCATCTGGAAAGATGCCCTCAACGCGCATGCGCCGGCCCTGGCGGATGCCGTCTGCGCGCTGGAAGACCGTGCCGAGGTGCTGCAGATTTTGCAACTGGACCGCGACATTGACCTGGTGGTGCCCCGCGGGTCCACCGAGTTTGTGAACTTTGTTTTTCAGCACAGTCGCATTCCCGTGCTGGGACACGGCAGCGGCATCTGCCACATTTTTGTGGACGCGGCAGCCGATCTTGCCATGGCGCAGGAAGTAATTGTCGACGCCAAGGTGCAATATCCGGCGGCGTGCAACTCCGTGGAAAAGGTGCTGGTACATCAGGCAATCGCGCAGAAGTTTCTGCCCGGTCTGATCAAACAGCTCAATGCCGCAGGAGTGGAGGTCCGGGGCTGCCCCGGCACCTGCCAGGTGGCAGCAGGCCAACACGTGGTTCCGGCCACAGAGGAAGACTGGCGCACCGAATACGGAGAGTTGAAGGTCACGGTGAAAGTGGTGCAAGACCTTCACGAAGCCGTGGACCACATCAATACCTACGGTTCGCGCCATACGGAAAGCATTCTTACCTCCGATGCAGGCGCTGCCGAGCGCTTCATGGATGAAGTGGACGCCGCCAGCGTGTTTCACAACGCGTCAACGCGCTTTGCCGATGGCTTTCGTTATGGGCTGGGAGCCGAGATAGGCGTCAGCAACAGCAAACTGCACGCGCGCGGCCCCGTGGGGCTCGACGGTCTGCTCACCTATAAATACAAGCTTCATGGCCACGGCCAGATTGTGGCCGACTACGCACAGGGCAAGAGTACCTTCAAACATCGCCGCCGCTGACGGCCGATTCGAGCCGCATGCAGTTGCGCAACCTTCGCTGATGATAGAAACTTCTAAGCGTAAAGGAGAGATCTCCCATGGGAAGCTCTGGCGCAGCACTGCCGAATACGGCAACATCGTCCGTCGCACTGGCTGGATTCTGGATTGGATTGCTGGCTTGCATATTGCTGATGATCGATGGGCCGCTCTACCGCGCCCACGTGCTGGGACTCTATGCGGCGTTGCGCATCGTGATTCCAACAGCGCTCTTTCTCGGCATTATCGCGGTGGTGGTCTCGCTCATCGGATTGGCGCGGCCCGGAGGGAAAGGCCTGGCGGTGGTTGGCGTGGTGCTGGGCCTGATCGGGGCGGGCATGCCGCTGAATAGCATCAACACGGCGCGGCACTCTCCCATTCACGATGTGAGCACGGACCGCGGGAATCCGCCGCAGTTTGTGGCGGTATTGCCGCTGCGCGCCGCGGCGAAAGCCGCCAACTCCACGGACTATGACGCCAAGACCGCGCAGTTGCAGCAGGAAACATACCCTGACATCGGTCCTCTGCACCTGGATGCGCCTCCGGCGCAGGCGTTTGATCGAGCGCTGGCGGCGGCCCGGGCCATGGGATGGGAGATTGTGGCCAGCGATCCCGCACAGGGCCGCATTGAGGGCACCGCAACTACTTTCTGGTTCGGCTTCCAGGACGACATCGTGGTGCGCATTGCCGCTGACGGCGGCGGCAGCCGCGTGGACGTGCGTTCGCTTTCGCGGATCGGCAAAAGCGATGTCGGAGCCAATGCGCGGCGCATTCGCGACTATCTGGGCAAGATAAAAGCGGGATAGTTTCGCCCGCTATGCCGCGATTTTACCTATAGACCCATGCTTCCAACTTAGCTACACTCTACCTCCGCAAATACTTCTCCAGCTAAGAAGGACCCGCATCGCACCGTGGCGCAGGATCATTTTTGCGCGTTTTCAATCTGCACAAACTCCCAGCCGAAGCGGCCCTTGATGCAGAGATTGCCGTGGGTGACGGAATGGTCGAGCGGCGACGTGACCTTCACGATTTTTCCATCCTGCTCGTGCACGGTCAGGTTGCAGCCCACGCCGCAATAGGGGCAGATGGTGGTGGTCTGCTCCTGGCGAGATTCATCCCACGTACCGGCTTCGCGCATATCAAATTCGCTCTTGAACATCAGCGCGCCCGTAGGACAGACGCCAATGCAGTTGCCGCAATAAACGCAGGCGGATTCAGGCAGCGGGACTTCAAATTCGGTGGCGATGGTGGCGGAAAAGCCGCGTCCGGCCACCGCGATGGCAAAGGTATTCTGCGCGTCAACCCCGCAGGCCTCCACGCACTTGTAGCACAGGATGCATTTCGAGTAGTCGCGCACGTATAGATCATTATCGATCTTGACCGGCTGCTTCACTGTCTCAGCGTGCGTGCCATAACGCTGCGGCTGCGCGCCATAGCGCTCCATGTATCCGGCAAACTGCGGCGCGGTGGAAACATCCACGGACGAGGCCAGAAACTCCAGCACCATGCGGCGCGAAAGACGCACGCGCTCCGAATCAGTCTTGATCTGCATGTTGGGCTCAACCTTGCGCGAACACGCGGGCACCAGGGTGCGCGAACCGGCAAGCTCCACCACGCAGACGCGGCAGACGTTGACCGGCGTAAGGCTTTCCAGGAAACACAGCGTCGGCGTATCGATGCCCAGCTTGCGCGCGGCCTCCAGGATGGTGGAGCCCTCAGGGACGGAAATCGCGTGGCCGTCAATATTGATCTCCACCATGCGGCGCTCGCGCTCCGGCGGGGCCTGCGGAACCGGCCCGCGCGGTACGGGGACCAGCGGAGTTGGCGCTGCTTCCTGTTCGGCTACGGCCTTCATATCAGATCTGGTCTCCTTCATGAAAACAGGTTCCACCTTTGCAGCGCCGACTCCAGCGCGCTGGAGGCGGTCTGGCCCAGGCCACAGATTGACGCGTCGCGCATGGCCTGGCCCATCTGCTTAAGCAGTACGATCTCGTCTTCTTTGGTGCCCGCAGCGCGGCCCTCGGTTAGGCGCTGCAATGCCTCCTGCTGGCGCACCACACCAATGCGGCAGGGCACGCACTGGCCGCAGGTCTCATGGCGGAAGAACGCGGCAATGCGCAGCAATATTTGTTTCAGGTTAACGCTGTCATCGAACAGCATGACCACGCCCGAGCCGAGCGTGGCGCCGATGGCGCGCGTTCCTTCAAACGTAAGCGGCACGTCAATCTCTTTGGGCGAGACGAACGTGCCCGCGGCGCCGCCCAGCAATACCGCCTGCAAACGGCCAGTGCCTGCAACTCCGCCGGCAATCGCCATCAACTGGCGCAACGTAGTGCCCATGGGAACTTCATAAACGCCGGGACGGCCAATGTGCCCGCAGAGGCAGAAAAGCCTTGGCCCGGTTGAGTTCTCCGTGCCAATCGCGGCGTACGCAGCGCCGCCATCACGGACGATCACCGGCACGTTCACCAGGGTTTCAACATTGTTGACCACCGTGGGCTGGCGGAAGAGCCCGGCCTGGGTGGGGAAAGGCGGTTTGTTGCGCGGCTCGCCGCGATAGCCTTCCAGCGAATTGAACAACGCGGTTTCTTCTCCGCAGATGTATGCGCCGGCGCCGCGCCGGATCTCAATGTCAAAACGCATGCCGCGGCCGAGAATGTTGTCGCCCAGAAAGCGGTCTTTCCGCGCCTCGGCAATGGCATGGGCCATCCGCTCCGCGGCCAGAGGATATTCACCGCGAAGATAGATGAAGCCTTTTTCGGCGCCCGTAACCATTGCGGCAATCGTCATGCCTTCAATCACGGCAAAGGGATCGCCTTCCATCACGATGCGGTCCTTGAATGTTCCCGGCTCTGACTCGTCGGCGTTGCAGATTACAAAATGTTTGCGGTTGCGATCTTTCTCAAGCTGCTGGCGCTGCTGATAGAGCGCTTCCCATTTTTTCGCCGCGGGAAAGGCCGCGCCGCCACGGCCGAGCAGCCGGGAGGCAGCCAGCTCTCGCAGCACGCCTTCAGGGCCAAGCTCAAAGGCCTTGTTCAGGGCTTCATATCCGCCCATGCGCTGGTAACCATCGAGCTTGGGCGCATTGTTTTTTCCGACGCGCCGCAACAATACCAGCTTGCGCGATCCTTCCTGCGGGACTGAAAGCTGAGGGTTCAAGGCGTCCGGCGCAATGGGCATGCAATCATTCGCGGCATCACGCAAGAGAGACTCAATCCGCTCCGGATTCGCCGGGGCCAGCACGCGCTCCTGCGACCGCTTTCCGGCCTTGATCACCATGGCAGCGGGCGCACGCTCGCACAATCCCAGGCAGTTGCTGCGCACCCAGGTGGCGCGTCCGCCGATACAGGGAACGCCCTCAGCGCCGAGCCTGGTTTCCAGCTGATCGCAAAGATGCTCCGCACCCTGAGTTAAGCAGGCAATGTCATCACAGACATGGGCCACCACGGCTGTCTTCTTGGTGAGGGAAAACATGCCGTAAAAAGATGCCACTCCGTGGGCTTCGGCAGGCGGAATACCCAGCCGAACGGCGGCATAGTTGAGTGCGCCGGGGCTGACCCAGCCGATCTGCGCCTGGATGGCGTGCAGCACCGGCAGGAGCAGGTGCCGGCGCGATTGGAACACTTCAGTTCCGCCGACAGCGAGGTGGGCATCGTTGCCGTTACGCCGCTCCGCGCCTTCCCAGCTGGTTTCAGGAAC
>DASTPO010000050.1:0-5587 GCA_035762225.1 Candidatus Angelobacter sp. | reverse complement strand
CTGGTTGGGCACACCAAGGTCATTTAATGGGATGCTGGAGGAGCGAAGTTGGAAACTGCTGGATTTTGACTTAAAAAAAGCCTGGGGACGAGCGCACCGCAAGGATGAGAGCTGCTGTTCAACAGCAGTTGGTACACATTTTTCAGATAGATATCGTTTCAGTTGGACATCGAGTTGAGGGACGCTGTTAACTCCGTCCCCGGCCGTTCACGGCATGCTGTTTGGCCAGCCAATCAATGAACAGCTGTTCGACAGGTTTGTCTTTGGTGCGGAGGAGATGGCGCACGGTGTGGCCGGTGGCAAGATGGCACAGCTCTTCCGCCATGTTTTTTACGTGGTCGCCGCAACGTTCCAGGGCGTTGGCCATGGCGAGCACGTGCAGGCTTTCCGGGCCTTTGAATCCTTCAGAGTTCTCAGTATGGCGCACCACAATGAGGTTTCGCAGCCGGTCAATTTCCGCGTCAGTGCGAAAGATGTTGATGGCCTGATCGATATCGCGGGTGTGAAACGCGGCGGCCATCGATGTCAGCATGTTCTCGAGCAGGCAGGCAATCTTCGTGAGCTGCTCAATATCGTCCATGTCGATGCGGTTGCGCACGATGGCGGAGCGCTCAGCGAAACCGACGACAAGATCTCCCACGCGTTCTAGGTCCAGCATCAGCTTCATGCATGCGAGCAACTCGCGCGCCTGAACTGGCGATACCTGGGTGATGACCGTGGCGAGCCTCTCATCCATCTCGCGGTCCATCCCGTCAAGCTGCTCCTCGCATTTGCGTACAGCCATCAGCGCCAGCTGTGAGCCGTTGATCAAACCATCAATGGCGTGGCTCACTGATTCCCGGGCCGAAGCAAACGCCCGCGTGGTGAGATCAACCAGATGTACTTGTTCTGTGGGACTTTGCTGAAGGAGTACTGCGTGGGAATCCATAACCGCTGGCTACCTTGTCCGCCGGGTATGGCTCATGCCGGCCCGGCTGGGATTACTGTCTGTCTATTCGGAGTTATAGCGGGGCAATATGAAAAGAAGGTTAAAAGCGGGTGAATCCTGTGCAAATCAGGATCTCTGGCGCGCTGGAGGCCGGACTTAGCAGGCCAGCCGCTGGTCGCGCTGCGGCTGGTTGTTCTGCGGCAAGGGGCCGGCCAGAAACTCAACAAGATTCTCAGCCAGATCGTACGCGCGATCGGCGATCTGCTCCAGGCAACGTGAGGCAAAAATCAGGTGGATATTCTGCTCGTCACTCACCGGTGAGGCTGCGGGAGTGGGTAAGCTCCGCAAAACGTAGTTGCGATAAGCGTCCACCGTGGCGCCGCCTTCAGCGGCATTGCGCGCGAGAACGGGATCGAGCCGCGTGAGCGAACGCAACGCCTGCCGGCTCAAATGGGCCACCGCAATCGCCAGCGGCTGGAGGGGAGAGAAATCCTCATGCTCGCGGTGCTCTCCCACCTGGGAGACTTTGCTGCCAAGATTGGCCGCCAGCTTGCCGAGCCGTGCCAGATCGCGGCTGATGTTGACCATCTGAGTGACGCGCCGTATTTCCGAGGGCAACAAGTTCCCATCTTCCAGCGCCGCGAACACAGCCTGATCGATGGAGACTTCCAGTTCCTGGATGGCTACGGCATTTTCCATTAATCCGGCTACAACGTGCGTGTTGGAGTCGAGCAGGGCCGTGATGGATTGATCCACCGCGCGGTCCACCTTGAAGCCCATGGTCACAAGAAGGCTGGTGATTTTCTTCTCTGGGGTCTGTGCCTGTACCGCTTGAATCGTCATTGGAACACCTTTGAAACCTTTATCTCTTAGACGGACGCTACCATGCCATGGTTAACGGCCAATGAACACAAAATGAAGTTTCTAAGTTAATCACAGAGGCCCTTTTTGCCAGCTTGGTAGATGTGAAGCGGGAGGGGCGAGATTCACTTTTTTGGCGGGTCAAATTTGTATCCCGCGCCGCGAACCGTGCGCAGATAGCGAGGATGTTCCGGGTCATCTTCAATCTTGGACCTAAGCTTTCTCACATAGACGTCCACGGAGCGCGGGCTCACGAAGGCCGTTTCACGCCAGACGGCATCCAGAATCTGGTCACGGGTAAACACACGGCCGGCGTGCTGGGCGAGGTAATGAAGAAGACGAAACTCGGTGGCCGTGGCGATCATGGGCGTGCCGCGAAGCATGATGGTCATGGCCTGGGAGTCGATCTCGAGATCTCCAGCGCGGATGAGTGAAGGAGCCAGCGGTATTTCGCAGCGGCGCAATACCGCCTTGACGCGCGCGATGAGTTCGCGCGGACTGAATGGCTTGAGAATGTAGTCGTCGGCGCCGGTCTCCAGGCCGCGTATCCGGTCGGCTTCGCCGGTGCGAGCAGTGAGAAAAACAATCGGCAGGCCGGACAGCGCGTTGGTGGATTGACGCACCTGGCGGCACAGCTCGAAGCCGTCTCCGCCGGGGACCATGATGTCGAGCAGCAGGAGCGCGGGGCGTTCCCGCAATGCGTCGGCCAGAACGCCATGCGTGGTGGAATAGCAACGCACCTTGAAACCGGCGGTTTCAAGATGGTGACGCAGAAGACGGGAGATGTCGGCCTCGTCTTCCACCACAAAGATCCTGGGAGCGGTTTTCTCGCCCGTGCGCGCGATCCCGCGCTCCATTTCAGTCTCGTCAGGACCAGGAAATACCTTGCTCAATGCGCCCATACCTGCTGAGCTTACCGAGGCAATGTTAAGGGAGTATGAAAAGTGGCTGGCTGGTTTGAACTGCGAAAAGCGGCACCGAGGGCGTCCCGGTCTACAATGCAGAGCGGATGATGCCTGTACAGTTACGACCTTATCGCGCGGACGACCAGGAATTTCTGTTCAAACTCTACGCCAGCACCCGGCAGCAGGAGATAGCCGCATTCGGCTGGCCGGAGGCGCAACAGCAGGCCTTTCTGCGCATGCAATTTACCACGCAACAACGCTGGTATGCGTCGGCTTATCCTGAGGCTGAACACCAGATTATTGAACGTGAGGGCGTCGCTGTGGGGCGGCTGCTGGTGTTGCGCCAGGCGGGATCGGTTTTGCTGGTGGACATCGCTTTGTTACCGGACAGTCGCGGGCTGGGAATTGGCACGGAGCTGATTGGGCAGTTGGTGCGTGAATGTCGAGCGGAAAAACTCCCATTGCGGCTCCAGGTGTTGAAGGCCAATCCTGCGATGAAGCTCTATGAGCGACTTGGTTTTGCCAAGACAGGCGAAGACCAGGTCTATGTCCAGATGGAAAAATCGCCTGGATAATCCAGCCTGCTGGTCGATGTCTTAGCGTTGTTCCCCACCAAACGTGAGTGGAACAAACTTCCCCGGCGCGGGCGCCGCCTTTTTTTGCCGCAGCAAGCTGCCAGGTGTACAGGTGGTCATGCCGGTGAGCACAGGAGCCTGGCCATCGTGACGCTGGAAATGATAGGTGCGGATCATGTAGCAATCGTTGCTGGACGCAAGGGGCGGCTGATCCATGATGATCGATTTCCTGGGGAAAAGGTAAATCGGCGCAAATTGCTGCGCCTGAGGGATGCGATCAAAATGCAGCTGCGGGGTGGTGTCCTGCTGAGGCGGCAATGCCGTCGCGAAGAATAAGAAGATACTTAGAGGAAACATGGAGGTGTCCTCCTGCGGGACAATTATAGTCCGGGTCGGGACCGCGCAGATGGCAAAAGTTGGCGTGCGCCGTTATGGGAATGGCAAGCACTGCGGGCTGGGGCGGATATTTGCATCTTCCAACCCTCTGGCGTACGCTTATTGACCACAGGCGCGAAATGGACAGGTAAGATTGAATGTCTCTACCGCACTCAACCAACCTACTGATCGCCCGGAGCTTGGCGCCTGCATTTCAGTGAAGAAGGATCGCATGAAGAATATCTATGTGGGCAACCTGGATTTCAATGTAAGTGAAGATGAACTTCGGCAGGCTTTTGCAGCTTACGGGCAGGTCGACAACGTTACTATTTTGAAGGATCGTGATACCGGCCAGCCGCGCGGGTTTGGCTTTGTGGAAATGGCGAACGACGAGGAAGCGGAAAAGGCCATCAATTCCATGAACGGCTACCAGCTGGGATCGCGCGCGCTGAACGTGAATGAAGCGCGTCCTAAGACGGCCGGCGGCGGCGGTGGTGGATTCCGCGGCGGTGGCGGCGGCGGTGGCTTTGGCCGCGGTGGCGGCGGAGGGCGCGGCGGCAATCGCGGCGGTGGCGGTGGTGGCCGCGGCGGCAGCGGTGGAGGCGGAGGCTTCCGCAAGTACTAAAACAGTTTAGACACACAAAGAGACGCAGCCACAAGCTGCGTCTCCTCTTTTTATTGCGCGAGTTCTTTAGACAAAATCGACGTGGGGCTCATGCGGAATAATGCCCGCGCGATAGCCCATATCCAGCAGCCGCGAAACGGCTTCGCGCCCATCCTTGCCATAGTCGAGTGTGCGCTGGTTCACGTACATGCCGACGAAGCGGTCTGCCATCTGGGGATCGAGGTCGCGGGCAAATTGCATGGCATAGGCCAGAGCGGATTCGCGATGGTCGAGCGCGTACTGGATGCTATCGCGCAACGCCTGCGTCACCTGGGCCATCAGCTCCGGTCCCAGATCGCGGCGGATAGCGTTCCCGCCCAGAGGAAGCGGCAACCTGGTTTGTTCATGCCACCATTTTCCCAGATCCAGGATTCGATGCAGGCCTGAACGTTCGTAAGTCAGCTGGCCTTCGTGAATGATCAATCCTGCTTCGTGCTTCCCGGCAAGCACCTCGGGGATGATTTGATCGAAGGGAACCACCACCGTCTCAATTTGCGGCGCAAAAAGTTTGAGCGCCAGATACGCCGTGGTCATGGTGCCGGGCACGGCGATCGTTATCTTCTTCAAGTCATCCAGGCTGATCCGGCGCGGCGCCACCACCATGGGGCCGTATTGTTCGCCGACGCTGCCGCCGCAAGGCATAAGCGCGTACTTATCCTGCACGTAAGGATAGGCATGGAAGGAGATGGCGCTTACATCATAGAAGCCTTCCATGGCCTTGCGATTGAGCGTTTCAATGTCGGTGAGCGTATGAGTGAATTTCAACCCGGGCACACGGACTTTGTTGGTGGCCAGGGCGTAGAACATGAAGGCGTCATCCGAGTCAGGGCTATGCGCAACGGAGATTTCGCGGACTGCGGTGGGGACGGACGGAAATGGCATATTAAAATCCTAACGTATTCCCGGAAGTTTTGCGGGCCGGAACGCGGATAAAATCTTTTTTAATCTGTTGCGGCGATGATTTTCAGAAATATCAGCCTGGGCTTACGATCGCTCAATGGTTTCGTGTTCCTGCTGGATATCGACAGCGGGGACTGGCGCTGTGGCATGAGGGCGGCGCAGGTGCCAGCGCAGCCGCCACAACATGGCGCCTGCCGCAATCAGGATTGCAGCCAGACAAATCCCCAATAAAACCAGCAATATCTTCATTTGGTGCGGCTAGCATACCAGAGCTGCTCCTTGCCGGAGAGGAGAAAAACCTCTTAGACCCCAACCGGGAAAGGCTTAGTATGCGGCTCGGGAGCTCCCTTGGCGCGGCGCTCAAACCGCCCTTGCAGCA
>DASTPO010000049.1:0-8633 GCA_035762225.1 Candidatus Angelobacter sp. | reverse complement strand
CTCAGATACAGCGCAGGAAGAGTGTCACCACAAAGATAGGCAATGTTCGCGTGGGCGGAGACTTCCCGGTCGTGGTCCAGTCCATGACCAACACTGACACGGCGGATGTGGCTTCGACCATCCAGCAGGTGGCGCAGCTGGCCCGGGCAGGATCGGAGCTGGTCCGCGTGACCGTGAACAATGACGCAGCGGCCAAAGCGCTTCCGGCCATCGTCGAAGGCCTGGAGAAGCAGAACATCCGAGTGCCCATCATCGGCGACTTCCATTACAACGGCCATCTGCTTTTAACCAAATATCCTGAATGCGCGCAGGCGCTGGCCAAGTACCGCATCAATCCCGGCAACGTGAGCGTGGGGCGCAAGAATGACGATAACTTCCGCGCCATGGTGGAAGTAGCGGTAAAGAATGACAAGCCGGTGCGAATCGGAGTGAATTGGGGTTCGCTGGATCAGCAGCTGCTGACCCGGATGATGGACGAAAATTCACGCAGCGCTGAACCCAAAGACGCCCGCGACGTCACCATGGACGCCATGGTTGAGAGCGCGTTGCGCTCGGCCGAACTGGCGGAGGAATTTGGCCTGCCCCATGACTACATCATCCTGAGCGCAAAGGTCAGCGGCGTGCAGGACTTGATTGATGTTTACCGCATGCTTGCCGCCAGGTGCGATTACCCGCTCCATCTCGGGCTCACGGAAGCGGGCATGGGAGCCAAAGGTATTGTCGGCAGCACCGCCGGCCTCGCAGTGCTGTTGCAGGAAGGCATCGGCGACACCATTCGCGTTTCGCTCACGCCCGCTCCGAACGGAAACCGCGCGGAAGAGGTGTTCGTGGGCCAGCAGATTTTGCAATCGCTCGGCATCCGCAGCTTCACGCCGCAGGTCACAGCGTGCCCCGGTTGCGGCCGCACCACCAGTACCTTCTTCCAGGAGATGGCGGAGCAGATCCAGACCTATCTCCGCACCAACATGCCGGTATGGAAGAGCAAGTATCCCGGCATCGAGGAGCTGAAGGTTGCCGTGATGGGTTGCGTGGTAAACGGCCCGGGCGAATCCAAGCATGCCAATATCGGCATTTCCCTGCCCGGCACCTTTGAAGAGCCCAAGGCGCCGGTCTTTGTTGACGGACGGTTGATGACTACGCTGAAAGGCGACCATATTGTCGCCGAATTCTTTGACATCCTGAATGAGTACGTGGAAACACGGTACGGTTCAGGATCGAGCCACGCGACGGAAGGCGTAGCGGCACATATCTAAGCCGGGGCTGAGCCATGGTCACGGCTTGCCTGCCATAGCCCCATGTTCCCGCTTATGCCGCCAGCAAGGTGTAGCCGATAGCCACCCACGCGCCAAAACCCACCACCAGCATCGCAATACGAATCGCGGCGTTGTCAACGACGTTGTTCCACTTCGCATCCATAAGAGCCTCCAGAAATTCTTTGTTTTCTGCTGCACCCGTTTTGACGACCTGTGCAGCTTCTGGTTAGTAATACGTTGGCCCCGGAAATAGGTTCCTTTATGTAAAACTTTTTTTTACAGCGTATTTACAAAAGATTTTGATAACTTCAACGGCCTTTGGAGCGTCTTATAGGTAATTCATTCTTTTCTCTCTCACCCTGATGGGAGCGAAGCGGAGTGCAGGAACCGGTAATTTTGCGAAGCGTATTTTTCAGTGATGAAAGAAAACGTCGCGTGAATGATCCGGCTCATGTTGTTCCGTACGTTCCCCCAGGGTGATAAAAAACCTTCAGCTCTGGCCAGCAGTTTCCTTTCTTGCGAGCTTCTCATCAAACTTATTGCGACGGGCCATATTCTCGCGCTGGAGAGCGGATGCACCTCTACAAATTCAACCGGGAGAAGCAGAGGGAGCAGGCAGCGGAGGAACATGCTTCGCCCTGGAAGCTTGGCGGCCTCACGCCGTGGGCGCTGCTGAAGCGCGTCTACCATGAGATCGTTGAGGACGAAGTGCTCACCCGGTCTGCCGCCCTGGCTTATTACTTTGTCTCCGCCCTGGTCCCCATGATTTTTTTCCTGATGGCGATCCTGGGCCTTCTGGCGCAGGGGCATGATCTGCAGTCCGGCCTGCTGAATTACAGCGCCCAGTTCATGCCTCCGGATGCCTACAACCTTCTGCAAAAGACCTTGCGCGAGATCACCAACAGCAGCACCGGAATGAAGCTGGCGCTGGGACTGGCGCTGGCATTGTGGTCCGGGGCGGGCGGAGTGAGTTCCATCATGGATGCCCTGAACCGCTGCTATCACATCAAGGACGCGCGGCCGTTGTGGAAACAAAAACTGATTGCCATCGGGCTGACCGTTGCGCTCGCCTTCCTGACGATTTTTGCGCTGGTGATTGTTCTCTATGGCGGCGACATAGCCCGGTTTGTGGGCGCCCACACCGGCTTAAGCGACGCCACGGTACTGGCATGGCGCGTTCTGCAATGGCCGGTGGCCCTGCTGTTTGTGGTGCTCGCCTTTGCCATTCTCTATTTCTTTGGACCCGATGCGGAGCAGCAGTGGCAGTGGATTACCCCTGGTTCGTTGGTGGGAGTGCTGGCATGGATCGGCGTCTCCATGCTGTTCCGGCTTTATCTGCATTTCTTTGACAGCTATAGCAAGACGTATGGGTCGCTGGGAGCGGTGATTGTGCTGCTGTTGTGGCTCTACATTTCCGGGCTTGCGCTGATGGTGGGAGGCGAGATCAATTCGGAGATCGAAAACGCGGCTGCGCGGCGCGGACATCCGGAAGCCAAAGAACCGGGTGAGAAAGTAGCCTAACTGCCATAATTTCTACGCGGCCGTCGAAATCTCTATGCGACCGGCATTTTTTCCGCCGCGGGCTGAGCCGCTGCCGGCGTAGCCGTGAGCGGCAATTCCATGGTGATCAGCAAGCCGCCCTGCACGTTCTCAGCGCGAATGCTGCCGCCATGAAGTTTGATCGTGCGTTCGGCAATCGAGAGGCCCAGGCCCACGCCGCCGCTGGTGCGTTCGCGCGCTTCACTCACTCGATAAAAAGGCTCGAAGATATGGCCCAGTTCCGCTTCCGGAACTCCCGGCCCGTAATCGCGAACGCTGAGACTTGCGCTATCCAGCCTGGTTGACAAAGAAACTTCAACGGCCGTCCCTTCCGCGGTATAGCGGATGGCATTGCGCACCACGTTCTCAATACCGCTGCGCAGCAGCTCCACCGATCCGCGCACGCGGCAGGAATCCAGCCGCACCGCCTTTACTTCCTTGTTGAGAGGCTTGGCCTCGTAATCGGCGTCGTCCACCACATCCTGCACCAGCTCTTCCAGGACAACGTTTTCCGGAGGAACGCGCTCAGCGCCGCTTTCGAGCCGGGTGAGTGCCAGCAGCTGGCCAACCAGCTTGTTGACCCGTTCAGATTCCAACTCGATCCGGTCCAGTGCGACCACCCCTTTGCCGGTCACGTTCTTGCGCGCCAGTTCCAGCGCTACCGTCAGGCGAGCCAGCGGAGAGCGCAGCTCATGAGAAATATCAGCCAGAAGGCGCTTCTGGGACGAGATCAACGCCGCAATGCGTTCGGCCATGTGGTCGAATTCCCTGCCCAGATCGGCGAGTTCGTCTTTTCTGTTGCCTAGCTGCGGAGCCACGCGCACATCCAGGTTGCCGACAGCAAAGGACTGCACCACTGCTTTGAGCTTCTTTACCGGCGAGGTCAGATAGAGAGCCAGCAGATAGGAGATAATTCCCGCCGCCAGAATGCTGAGCGCGATTCCCAGCCGCGGCAGGCCGCGGGGAACATAAGGCTGGCGCAGCCGGCTGACGAAGATATAGTTTTTCCCGCTGGGCGCAATCACCGGCCGGCCCCAGGTGAGCCTTCCCAGCGTGGCCACGTGGGAGACGTGTTGCTGGCTTTGCTTGATCTCCGCGGCCGCGCTTGCCACCTCAGGAGAGACCTGGGCCACCAGCGGTTTGCCATTTCCGTCAAACAGGGCGATTTCGGTTCCCGCCTCGCTCAGCGAACGCCGTACATATTCCGCGAACGACTGCGGCCCCTCACTGTCATACACCTGCACCGCGGACTCAGCATATAGATTCAGCGCTTCACCCAACGCGCCTCTGCGGCGCTCCGGGTTGGGATCATTGGCAAAGGAGAGCCAGAGCATCACGTTCAATGCTCCGATCATGGCGGCTGCAGCCAGCCAGAAACAAAAGAAGATCTTCCAGAACAGGCTGCGGTACTTCACATCTGCTCTCCGGGAAGGAGATAGACGTAGCCGCTGCCGCGAATGGCCTTGATGCGCTCCTGATCGCCGTCATAGGAGCCAAGCTTGCGCCTGAGATTGCTGACGTGCACGTCAATGCTGCGGTCCATCGGCGACATGGGGCGTCCCAGGGCGGCTTGCGTGAGGTCCTCGCGGGTAATGATCTTCCCGGGATTGCGCAGGAAGGTATAGAGCAGGTCAAATTCCGCGCCGGTAAGGTTCACCGGCTTGCCCACGCAGGTGACGCTGCGCGATTCAGGATGGAGTTCCACTCCGGCCAGATGAATCGGCTGCGTGGACGCCGCCCCGGTGGCTCCGGCAGCCCGGCGAAGAATGGCACGAAGTCGCGCGACCAGTTCGCGGGGATTGAATGGCTTGGGGAGATAGTCGTCAGCGCCAAGCTCCAGGCCCAGAATGCGGTCCAGCTCACTGCCGCGCGCGGTGAGCATCAGCACGGGGACAGAACTTTTCTGGCGCAATTGTTTGAGAACATCCAGTCCGCTCATGCCGGGCAGCATCACGTCGAGGATGACGGCGGCGTAGTGAGTGGCCAGGGCCTTCTCCAGGCCGCTGGGGCCGTCATGCGCCGCGTCCAGTTCGAATTGCTCGCTCTGGAGATACTCCTCCAGCAGCTTGCTTAATTCTGTGTCGTCATCGATGAGCAGTACTGAAACCATAGGTTTCCACCATAAACCCGCCAGGCAACCATATCGGGTTAAGAAATGTGAAGCCTTTCACCTAACGAATTAACAACTCATAACTTTAACTTCGCCCCGTCTGGGTTAACACTAGTGGCAGTGATGTTACGACTTTGGGCGCGCCTGCAAGGCGCTACCCGGACCAGCGATGCTGCCGCACGTGATTGTAAAGGAGTTCGGTAATGCAGAAGAAGTTTTTCATTTCTATGGCAATTTTACTGGCCGTGGCAGCCGGCCTGACAAGCACCGCCCTGGCACATGGCAGGGGCCGCGGTTTCGGTCACCAGAATGGTTGGATGCTCAAGCACATGAGCAAGCAGCTGAACCTCACCGAGGCGCAGCAGACCCAGGTCAAGAACATCATTGCTGAAGGGCGCAGCAAGACTCAACCGCTGATGCAGCAACTCCGCCAGAATGAAATGGCGGCAAACGCCAATGTCAACGGCAACTTCGACGAGGCGCAGGCCAAAGCTTTTGCCGACAAACAGGCTCAGATCATGAGCAGCCTGATCGTGGAAAAGCAGAGGACCAAATCACAGATTTATTCCGTGCTCACTCCTGACCAGCGTCAGAAGGCCCTGCAATTAATGCAGCAGCACGAGCAGCGCCGGCAGGAGCGCCTGCAAAAGAAGTCTGAACAAAAGCAGCAAACATAAGCAAGTGATCTCCTTCTCCTCCCTCCAGAGGTTCGGCGGCAGAAATGCCGCCAATTTTTTTGCTCATGTTCGCGATCTCACCGCACTTGCCTTCAATCGATGTTGCCGGCCTGCAGCTCAGGCGTTTCCGCATCCGGAAACAGGCAGAATCCCTCCCAGCCGGGCGCGGGTGAATTAGACGCTTCGAGCGTCTGGTCTTCTCCAGGGTTTGTGTCTTCGCGCGGAGTCTTCCGGTCGCGATGCCGCCGGGCCATGTCGGTGTCCTGGATGAACTCCTGAAGCTTATTGGCATCAATCTTCGCCTGAACCACCACCGCTTCGTTGCTCTCCAGCACCACCGCCAGTACCTTGAGGTCGCGGCCCATATCCTGCGCATAAATATAGGTACGCTCGCCGCTGTGCCGGTCAAACTCCTGCACCAGCGGCTGCCATCCGGAATTCATGGCGGCGCGCACGACTTCGTCAAATCGAGTATCGGAGCCGGCATTCAGGAATGGCTGGTTCTCAAAGATCGCTCCCTTGAAGTTCTTCACTCCGCCAATGTGCCAGAACTTCACGGTCAAACCCGCCACGCCGAGCAGGAACCGGTGCTGGCGGTGCACGTGGTACTGCGTTTCAATGTGCTTGACGATCTGCCCGAAGTCGTCCTTGGCAAACGCCTGCGGCGCCGAGGCAAGTAGTAAACCTGTGAACACCAGACCGAGTACGGCCGGCAAAAAAGCTTTAGTCCTGCACATGGCTGCTCTCCTTCTTCTGTTTCCTGCCATCTGATTTTCTCTCGTCGGGCGCTAGATGATGCTCCAGCGCGGCGATCTTGTCGATCGGAACATCGCCCACGATGTTGACCACAGTAAGTTCCTTCGGTTCGGCCACCAGAATCACCACGCCGGCCACCTGATTGCCGCTCTTCAGCAAATAAATTTCATCGTGCTCGTTGTGCCGCCGGTCAATGCTCTG
Organism: Candidatus Angelobacter sp.; assembly: GCA_035762225.1. Lineage (GTDB taxonomy): Bacteria > Acidobacteriota > Terriglobia > Terriglobales > Acidobacteriaceae > Angelobacter. The sequence goes on along the minus strand of DASTPO010000049.1, from coordinate 2,097 downwards.
CACGATTTTTGTCCATCGCGGCGGCGTCAACTGCGAGCGGACCGATTCAACGTCAGCCTTGGTGTACTGGCTGGCTTCGTCAAACTCAAAGCTCTTGATGTAAATGCCCTTGAGCTTCTTCATGATGGACTTTAGCTGGGCAACATCTTCGTCACCATCGTCGGCTTTCTGCAGGATGTCACTGGCAAACTGCAGCAATGCCCCGTCCAGGGTCACATCCGTCACCCGCGCAGCCTTGTCGCTCAACTTGTCCAGATTGGCCAGTTGCAATTTCGCGTCCTGTCCAAAGCCACGGGTAGCGTTGAGGCAGAGCACCATCCCCACCAGCACTGCGATGATTGTTCGGTTGAGTCGATTCATAGACGTTGTCTCCTGATCCTGTCATTGCGGTCGGCGGGGAATTGCGCCTGCTGCAAAACGTGATTGAGCTTGGCCCGCGCGATCTCCAGCGCCAGCACTGCCTGGTCGCGCGCGGCTTCAGCCTCTTTCTGCAGGCGCTGCTGGTTGGCCCGCGCAATTCTCATCTCTTCCCCGTGGCGATACTCGGAATACCTGTAGCCCGCCCAGCCGGCGCTCAGGAAGAGCACCGCGGCCACCGCGAAGATCCACGCCGGGCGCAGCTTCCACCATGCCGTGGAAGCGCCGTTTGCCTTCTTCTTTGCCGCAGGCGCAGGCTTTTCTTCCATCCTGGCCTGCTCTACCCGCGCCATCACGCGCTGGGTAAAACCCTCTCCCGGGTCCTTGCGCTGAAGCGCGTTTTTCAGTTCGTCCTCAGAAAAATGCATATCGTACCTCTCGAATCCTGCGGGTAAGGGTCTTGCGCAAGTCCGCCAGCGAACGGTGCAGAGTGCTCTTTACCGTGTTCAGCGGCATCTCCATGACTTCAGCGATCTCCGCCGGACCCAACCCTTCCTGATAGCGCAGGATCACCACCATCCTTTGCTTTTCCGGCAGCCCGGCCAGGCTCTGTTGCAATCGCTCCAGCAACAACGGATCGCTCGTGGCACCGCTGGCCACCGGTTCCGGCGCGTCTTCCATCGCCAGTTCACGCCGGCGCAGCTTGCGGCGTCCGTGATCAATGCAGCGGTTCGACGTAACCCGCCGCAGCCAGTACGTGAGGTGCGCCGGAGACTGGATCGCGCCAAGGTTCTGGTACAGCTCCAGAAAGACTTCCTGGGCCAGGTCTTCTGCGAGAGAGCGGTCCTGCAGAAAGTGGTAGGCAATGCTGAAAACCATCCCCTGGTGCTGCCGTACCAGCTGGGCGAAGGCGTGCGAATCGCCCTGGACCGATCGTCCCAGCGCCAGTGCCATGCCGTCGTCTTCGACTCTCGCCTGCTGTTCCAACTCTTCCCCTCGCTCTGAACAGTTATACGCAGGACAGGCGATTTGGGGTGCAAGTTTCTTGGCCGCTATTTTCTTGTTAATCTTTTGTTTGCACGACCTGTATCCAGGGGGTTCACAACAAATGGCTGACGAACCAGGGGGTTCACAACAAATGGCTGACGAAAAAGATTTTGCCATCGCCTACTATGACGAGGTTCGCCGCAGCTTTCGCGGCTATAAGCGCCTGGCTGACGGCGGGATGGCCCAGTTGAGCGACCAGGAATTCTTCCACACGCCTGACCCCGAATCCAACAGCACGGCCGCAGTGGTAAAGCATGTAGCCGGCAACCTGCGCTCACGCTGGCAGGATTTTCTGACCTCAGACGGCGAGAAGCCGGACCGCAATCGCGACCAGGAATTCATCATCGAACCGGGACTCACGCGGGAGGAATTGATGCGGCGCTGGGAAGCGAGCTTCAAAATCGTCTTTGATACCATCGCCGCCATGACTCCGGAAGATTTCAGCCGTATCGTCACGGTCCGGGGCGAGCCGCACACCATCCTCCACGCCATGAACCGCAGCCTGATGCACACTGCCTACCACGTCGGCCAGATTCTTTATGTGGGCAAGCACCTGCGCGGCGCGGAGTGGACAATGCTGAGCATCCCCAGAGGGAAATCGGAAGAGTTCAACAAGATGAAGCCGGAAGAACGCAAGGCCACGCTGCCCAGCCGGCCGGCATGAGTTTGTTTCACTTGACGCCTTATGCAGAA
>DASTPO010000048.1:0-2734 GCA_035762225.1 Candidatus Angelobacter sp. | reverse complement strand
ACAGAGTGGACGCCGACCGCCTGAAGCGCATGCCGCCCGACACATTCGAAAAATTTCTGCCGTATGCCATGGCCCTGGGCGTGGAGCACCGCTGGGCCAAGGCTTTTGATGGAATCGTCCAGAACCCGCCGACGTGGTACCAATCCAGTGACGGCCAGTTGTTTAATACCTATTTGTTTGTGAACACGCTTGGCTCCATGACGCAGACCGCCAGCTCAACCTTTGTCTCGGCTCCCCGGGCCAGTTCCAGCGGCTCAGGCTGGGGCGGCGGAGGAGGAGGGGGCTTCTCCGGAGGCGGATTTGGCGGCGGCGGCGGAGGAGCCTTCTGATATCTGACTGGCCGCGCCTCGAGCATGGGCAGATAGGAATTTCCTCATCTCTGGATTCACTGTAATCCCTTCAAACGCGGGGACGAGATTCAACATCCTAATACTCGTATGCCCCTGGAAAACCTTAGGTCCCAAAAGGATTGCAATCATGGCTGAGAGAGTGCACCACAGCTCCGATTTTCCCAATTTTGATACTTATCCCGCAGCGCCGCCGAGCAATGAATCGGCGAACCTGCTGGAAGAACACGGCGTGACTAACTGGCCAGCCCTGGATCGCCGGGCCGCTGAGCTTGGGACAGCAGCCGGAAAGCTGGTGGTGATGGCCCGGCAAGCCCGTGAAACCCTGGCCAACCTGCCCCATAACGCAGTGTTCGATCCAATCTCAAATCTGGCCCAAACCACCCGCTCCGGCGCAGAGAACCTGAGGCGGCTGGCGGCCCGACGCGCGGTCCAACTTACGGACGCGGCGCGGGAAAAGGCCCTGGATCTGAAACATGAAGCCGGGGCGAAGGCCGCAGTGCTGGGCCGCAAGGCCAAGGTAAACCTTGAACGCGCGCAGGTCCGCGCCGCCCACGTTGTGCGCGAATATCCTGTGCACGTGGCAGTGGCTGCCGGTGTTGCCGGGTTCTTGCTGGGCGTGGCGTTGAGGATCAGGAGAGCGAACCGTGCATACTGAAAAATCACTGGCAACAATACTGGCTGAGACCAAGGCCGAATTCACCCAGTTCGTGACCACCCGTTTGAACATCCTGAAAGCCGAGATGGAAGAAAAGATACGGGCATGGAAGTCGGCCATACCGCTTCTGATCGCGGCGCTGGCTTTCCTGCTGGCTGGCTGGATGGCCCTGACTTTTGCCCTGATCGCCCTGCTGCACGCCCTCTTCTTTCCCAGCGCTTACGCGTGGCTATGGTCCGGCTTGATTGTGGCGGCGGTTTACCTGGCGCTGGGGGTTGTTCTTGGCCGCCTGGCTTATGCCGAAGTCAGTTCCGTAAGCCTGACCCCGACCCGCACCATGAACGTTCTAAAACAGGACCAAGTCTGGATCCAGAATGAAGCGAGGACCGCATGACCGAAGGAATACCGGTAGACGTACTGGAAAAACAGGCTGCCGACCAGCGCCGCCAGCTGCACCATTCTGTAGTTGAACTGCGCCATTCCGTGCAGGAAAAGCTGGATGTTAAGCGCAACGTACGGAACCACTTGGGACCAATTCTGGGGGCGATGGCGGTGGTTGGCCTGGCCCTGGGATACACGGTCACCGGCATCTTCACCCGCGACTGAAATTCTTTTCACGTTAACCTTCGAGGTCCGGCATCAGCCCGGGCCTCGCTTGCTCTTGCCCTTGTTTTTGGCGGGTTATCCGTGTTTTCCTCTCCGGTGTATTGCTTAAGTATATGAATCATCTACTCTGCTTTGCGGTTTCATGATATAAACCTGATTCATCACTTCCACTGCGCAAAATGGCCCTTCTCGGGTTGGGCACTAAGTTGAGGAGAGTTAATGTCAGAAGAGGCTAGAACAGGGAAACGGTTCCCGCTTGAATTGCCCATCAAGATCAAGGGCAAGGGCGGGGACGATAGCGCCACCACCGGCAATATGAGCGCCGCAGGGGTCTACATCATGGCCGATCTGGACCTGGCCATTGGTTCCAATATCGAATTTGATATCACCTTGCCGGCCAATGTGCTGGGAACACCGTCTGATGTCGAAGTCCACTGCACGGGCCGGGTGGTGCGCAAAGATGGCGGCGCGAAAGCCGCAACGGCGAATTCCAATTCCGGCAAGCGCAAAAAGAAGAGCGGTGTGGCTTGCGTGATTGACCAGTACAAATTCATCCGCAAGAGCAAAGGGGCCAAGTAAAATGCTGAAGATCATATTGGCTGACAACCAGGCAATTTTCCGCACCGGCGCCGCCAAGGTTTTGGCGGTGGAAGATGACCTTCGCATTGTGGCGCAGGCCGAGAATACGGAAAAAATGATGATGGCGCTGGAAAAGTTCCACGCCACGGTGATGATCTTCGGCGCGGAAACGCATCCCAGCCTACCTACCGTGGTGGAAACAGCAAGAAAATTCAAGACCAAGCTGGTGGCCATTGCCGAAACCGGCCAGGATTCGCGCCATTACCTGACCAACGGCGTTCATGGAGTGATTTACCGGAACGTCAGCGGAGAATCTCTGGTGCAGTGCGTTCGCAAGGTCAGCAAAGGCGAAACCTGGGTACAGGACACCGTGGAGAGCAAGGAAACCGCGGAAAATGACCTGGTTGGCGCGCGCGTTCGCGACCGCCTGACCGCCAAAGAGCTGAAGATCGTGGCCCTGATCGTACAAGGCTACAAAAATAAAGAGATTGCCACGCAGCTGGGAACCACCGAGCAGGTCATCAAGAATTACCTGCGCAACGTC